>JAGRMX010000259.1 GCA_020441025.1 Leptospiraceae bacterium | reverse complement strand
TCATCGGAAATACAGAAAATCCGCAGATCCTGTTCCCCCCGGGCCAGTGCTTCCCGGGCGGCTATCCAGGGGAGTTCCCCCCGACCGGCCAGAATGGCCAATCGTCCACTGCCTGTATCTTTCACGCCGATGGTTTCAGTCCTTGCTGCCGGATGACGAACCACCGCTGCCCGAGCCGGTCGATGAGCCGCCACTGCCGGAACCGCCACTGGGTGCGCTGCCGGATCCGCCACCCGATGAGTTACTACCGGATGAGCCTGCATCTGAACCGGACGAAGTGGAACCGCCGGAACTCTGACTCCCGCCGGATTTTCCCGAATCTTTGCGATAATCGGTTACGTAAAAGCCCGAACCTTTGAATACGATTCCGGCGCCCGCTCCAATCAAGCGTTTCACCTGACCGCCACATTCGGGGCATTCCGTGTGCGGATCATCCTTCATGGACTGGAAGGCTTCATACTCGTGGCCGCAATCGTCACAACGATAATTGTACGTTGGCATGCAACCAGAAGCGGGAACACAGCCCCGGACGTCGAGTCTTTTGCGCGCGTGGTAGGCTCAACCGATTAAACGCAGAAGCCAGACGAATATAGGCGGCAGACCATCGTCATACAATAATATGGCCGCCACAAATCCGGCAATGGCACCGCCGATATGGCCTTCATGACTGATGCCGCCGCCACCGGTGCGCATCATGTAGATTGAGATCCCGACGAATAACAGCGCGTACAACGGACCGGGAATAAACCAGATGCTGATGGTTGGAAAAAACACAATCGCCGCGAAGACCACGCCGCTTACGTATCCGCTGGCCCCCAGACAACGATAGTCGGGATCGTTTTTACGCATCAGATAAATCAATAAATCCGAACCCATTGCGGAGAATAAAATCACAAACAGAAACCCGGCGACATTCTCCACATAAAGGATCGGCTCGGCAAAAAAATAGAAAGTCAGCATGTTGAACATGAGATGCGAAAAATTTGCATGGGAAAAATTTGAAACAAACAACCCCACCAGATTGTCACCGTGTCGCACCTGGGCCGGTATGAATAGATAATGCAGCGGGTTGCCGCCCTGCCCCTGAAAGGCCCGAAAACCACTGAGAGATACCAGCACGTTGATCAAAATCACCGTGACCATGGCCATAGTATTCAGTACACTCATCGCGGTCTTACTCCGTAACAGGTCAAATAAGAAAGGCCGCCCCACAGGGCTCCGACAGGGGCGAATAACAAATCGCGCGGATCTCCCACCCGATCCGGTATAAAGTACTGCAGCGTTTCGTCCAACGCGGCCACCAGCAAACAAAAAAAGAAAGTCGTGCCCAGATTCAAAATGGCGGTGCTCCGGGGCGTGCCATAGCGCAAATCACGCTGAACCAACCACGCCAGAATGCCCATATAGATCAGGTGCATTTTTTCACTGATGGCTTCCGCAAAAAACAATATAAACATAACAGTCGGTACTGTTAACAACAGCAATCCGGCCATGCGCCATATCCGGTACGTCCCCGGCAAAGTTTTCCAGAGCGGTATTCCGGCCATCGGCACCGCCAGTAACAAACCCCACAGCATCCATTCTATGTGCGTTCCCACAATCGCAACTCCCAGGTTGTACAGATCGCGCGCGAAGAAGGCGGAAGACAGGATCCAGAGCGTCAGGAGCAATGTGGGCCAGTACAGCCGGCGACCGGATTCATTTGAACTGGCCGAAAAAAAAGAATGTGGAAAGATGGGCATGATCGCGGTTCTACAGGGGCAATGCCGAACGCGCCCCGTGAATTGTCGCAAACTTATGCGACTCTGGAATGAAGCTGATGCATGCACGGGAGACGGCCAGTACAAATTTGAATACCGCGCCGGTCGCAGTGATTGTACCGGTGGCCGATCGTCCACGTCTGGTATGTGAGGCTCTGGATAGCATCGTACAGGGCCGCATCCAACCGCGTGAAATTGTGATAGTACTGAATGCCTCCGTCGCATCGGGCCGCGACGCCGATCGGTATGCCGTGCAGGATTGGATTGCGGAACGATCTGCGCGACTGCATCCCGATGTACAATGTCGCCATACGGACTGCGACCGCCAGGGACCGGCCGCCGCCCGCAATCGGGGCGCCGCGCTCATTCAACAACCGTGGCTGGCATTTCTGGATTCGGACGACTTGTGGCATCCGGATAAACTGGCCAGGCAACTGGCATTCTTAAAGCAACGACCGCATTTAAATGTCTGCCACACCCGGGAAGTCTGGCAAAAGGCCGGACGTATTTTAACGCAACCCATCCGGCTGCGACCGCGCACGGGTCGCTTCCTGATGGCCGCCATGCAAACCTGCTTGATTTCCTGTTCGGCGGTTCTGATGCGTACGGCGCTATTTCATGAGCTGAACGGCTTTGATGAAGATTATTTTGTGTGTGAAGATTTTGAATTCTGGTTACGATTGCTGCATCGAATGCCGGTCGGGTTGGTGGACGAGGCCCTGACCATCAAGCGGTCGGGGGATTGGCCTCAACTCAGTCAGAATCATTCTCTGGATTATAATCGCGTGCGGGCGCTGTTAAAGTTCTGGCAAAATCATGACCTATCCGCACAGGAACGCGCGGAAGCTCTGCGCTCCATGCGCGCTAAGCTGGACATTTTATTAAGCGGTGCCCGTCAGCATGAGAATGGCGAACACCACCGTCGGATTGCCGCGCTGGAAGATCGTTTTCGGGCAATAACCGGCCAGGTGGAAGTAAACAATGTCGGTGTATAAACCACCGGCAATAGATTTCAGATTTCGTAGTCTTCCTGTTCGCTGCGCATGCGGTCGATCACGGATTCAATGTCAATGCCGTGCCGTACGAATATGCTGTTGCGAATCAGGTCATAACGAATCAGGGCAATATTAAAATTGATGGTTGCTTCGATCATACTCTGACGGGCCTGCACCAGCGCATCCAGCGCCTCTTTGACCGCTACGGCTGTAAAGCGACCCTGACGATACCGATACACCAGACCATTGTAGTATGCCCGGGTCTGCTCGAGGGCATTGCGCGCGTTCTGCATGGCGCGATAACTGACTTCGATCTGCTCCAGCCCTTCGTGGATTTCATCCCGAATCTGTCGGCGCAGTTGTTCTTCTTGAATGCGTAACGCACGCAAATCGATACGGGCATTGCGTGCATCCACCCGGGCGTCTTCATTCCACAACGGATACTCGACCTTGAATTCCACGCCGTACTCGGGATAGCGATTGTTGGGTACCTCATTCCAGGATGTGTTGGCGTGCCGTCCGAAATCCCGGCCGGAATAACGACCACCGATGGTCACAGATGGTAACAATTGATTCTCGGCGATTTCAAACTGGCGGCGGGCATTATCCATTTGCAGCGTAATGCTCTTAAAATCGGGCCGGGTGGCGTACGCGTTCTGTAAATCCGACTCGGCGTCCAGGTCGGAGGGCATATCGGTATACAGATCGGTGGCGCCGGTCAGCGGGGCTTCCGGATCGAGGTTCATTTCGCGCAGCAGAGAACGGCGCTTGGAGTTACGATCCAATCGAGCCTGATCCAATCGGATTTCGGCCTGGGCCAAAAGCGCGTTCCATTGGTTCACTTCGAAACCTTCCGCCAGACCGATGCCGCGCTTCTGGATGGTTATGCCGCGAATGTTGCGGGTGTTGGCCAGCAATTCTTCCGACGTGCGCACATTCTCTTCCGCGATGGAAAGCTCCCAGTACGTGATCATGGTGCGCACAACCAGGCCGGTGAGATCATAGATGAGATTCTGTCGATCGATCTCCGCCCGGTTGCGATTGATTTCATTCAATCGTCTTTGATTGTGACCGAAGGCATTCTTTAATAATTCCTGCTGCAAAACGACCGTCAGTGCGCCGGTATGCAACGGTCGCTGGGGTCGCAATGGATCGCCACCCGCGCCGGCATATTGTTCCAGTGCGTCGGCTTCATTACGATTGGTATCATAACGCGTATCGGAAGCTTCGATTTCAAAGTAAGTTCCGGTGCTGAACAGTTTCTTAAATTTGGCGTAGGCCCGACCGATATCTTCAACGTTGCCTTCAGCGTTATAGCCGGGGTACTTTTTATCGACGGTGGTACTGCTTTCATACCCGCCTTCCAGTACCGGAGAATACTGGGCCTCATCTTTCAGCAATGGAGTGTCCGATTTCAAAATCTGCAACTGCTGGATGCGGACCGCCGTATTATTATCCAGCACCAGGCGGATGGTATCCGACATGGAAAGCGGTACCGGATTGCCCTCCGAATCTACCGGCAGAGTGCCGTATTCGATATCCGGATTTGCCGAGTTTGCCGCGGATTCGGCGGTCTCGTCCGGGTTTTCCCGCTCGACGTTCGCATCACTGCCACTTTCTTCGGTCGGAGCGGAATCGTTTTCGTTATCGTTTTCTGCGGGCTGCTCCTGGGCGAACAGACCGGCTACCAGCATCAGAAATGCGATTCCGTAAATGACAAACCAGCGGGGCAATGCACTACGAGCCATAATATTGCCAGACTCCAGAAAAACCCACAGGCTGCGATATTTTTCTTTTTTTTTCGTACAAATATGCATGAGTATTCTAACCAGGCTTATCAGAATCGCACACGATTTCCGGCCGACATCCGAAATGTCCCCAAAGAGTATGCAGATCTTCTCTCGCAGTCCCACCCGGCGGATCAGTTTCCCTGACATGCATCATATAAATTCAATCATTGGAAAGCTCAGTTTGGCCCTTATTCTGGCTCTGCAACCAATCGCCTGCCACACTCCGTCGGTCGAAGAATCAACTGACGGAGAGTTAGCGGGAGACGCGAATATCCCGGAATTCTCCTATTTATTACCGGCGCCGGCCGAAACGAATTCCGAATCCAATCAATTGAAGGAGTTGCTCAGCAGACCGGTGCTTGATCCGGCCCCGCTGGAACAACTGGCGCTGGAGCGGGAGGCAGAGTCGCGCCGGTTGTTCGCCCAACGCCAGCAGTCCCTGATTGCCTATATTTGCGCCCTGCCCACAGATCATCGCATCGAACGGGTTCGGCAGTTGGGTATGGAAAGCCGGAGGCAGTTTCATCGCTGGCTGGCGGCGTCCGAGCGATTCCAGCGCAGTTTGACCTATCATCTGAATTCTATGTCGGCGACGGCGGATAGCAGGCGGTGGCAACAGCCGCTACGGACCGTCGAAACTCTGCGCCGGGAACGCCAGGCCTCCATTCAGACCGGCTGGCAGGAACTATTTCAAAGGCTGGAAGCCGATGATTGCGCCGACGAATCGATCCAGCCTGTTTTGCCCGTCGAGCAGCTGTATCTTCCATATTATATAGCCCTGTATCGCTTCTTTGTGGACCTGCCCCTGGAAACCCGCCTGGCCGTGCTGGACATTTTTTAAGCCGGTAGAACCGACTCTGAGGGTTGTACTCTGCTCTTTGA
>JAGRMX010000258.1 GCA_020441025.1 Leptospiraceae bacterium | reverse complement strand
CGCGGGCATCGCAACCCAGGTGCGTGTGGAGCGCATGCTTGCGGAGCAAGGTCTCGATCGATATAAAATGGGCCGCGAAAAATTCATCGCGGCCGTATGGGAACGGCGTGAGAAATACGGCAGCACCATTACCAATCAACAGCGAGTAATGGGCTTCTCTCTGGATTGGAGTCGCGAACGATTTACCATGGATGACGGTCTTTCGCGCGCGGTACATAAAGTTTTCGTAGATTTGTATAAAGAAGGACTCATCTATCGTGATACGCGTCTGGTAAACTGGGACCCGGTTACTCGCACGGTACTCTCGGACCTGGAAGTCGAGTACGACGATTCGTACGAAGGGGAGTTATTCTCATTCGCGTACGAACTGACATCCGGCTCCGGCGAAATCATCGTAGCGACCACCCGACCCGAAACCATGCTGGGTGATACCGCCATAGCGGTTCATCCCGACGATGATCGTTATAAGCATCTAATAGGCAAAACGGTCAAGCATCCCTTTATCGATCGAGAGATTCCCATTATCGGCGATGCAGTGTTGGTAGATCCGAAATTTGGATCGGGAGCTGTAAAAGTCACTCCCGCCCACGATCCGAATGACTATGAAACGGGCAAACGTCACGATCTGGAATTCATCAGCATACTCGATGAAGCCGGACACATTAATGAACATGGCGGTAAGTTTCACGGCATGGAGCGCTTTGAAGCACGCAAAGCCGTCAAGAAAGCGCTGGAAGATCGCGGGCTGGTCCGTGAAACTAAAAAGCACAAAATGTCCGTCGGACGTTCCCAGCGTTCCGGTACGATCGTGGAACCGATGATATCCACTCAGTGGTTTGTAAAAACAAAACCATTGGCTGAAACGGCCATTGCCTCCGTAGAAAAAGGTGACATTCGCTTTGTACCGTCCCAGTGGGAGAAGACCTATTTTCACTGGATGAATGAAATACGAGATTGGTGCATTTCCCGACAGCTATGGTGGGGTCATCGAATTCCGGCCTGGTATGGGCCCGATGGGGAAATCTTCGTCGCTCATGACGAAGAAGAGGCACACAAAGCCGCTCGCAAACACTACGGTCGCGCTGTAGAACTGAATCAGGATGAGGATGTGCTGGACACCTGGTTCTCTTCCGGCCTGTGGCCCTTTTCCACAATGGGCTGGCCAGATAAAACCGCCGATCTTAAAGCATTTTACCCTACCACGGTTCTGGTCACGGCTTTTGATATTATTTTCTTCTGGGTGGCCCGCATGATTATGCTGGGACTGCATTTCATGAAAGCGCCGCCATTTCGGGATGTTTACATCCACGGCCTTTTACGCGACGAAAAAGGTGATAAGATTTCAAAAACAAAAGGCAACGGTATCGATCCGCTGGTGGCGGTTGAACAGTACGGCGCCGACGCATTTCGATTCTTTTTGATGGCCACGCTTTCGGAAGGCAAAGACTCGGTATACTCGGAGCAGCGACTGAAAGGTTATCAAAACTTCGCCAATAAAATCTGGAATTCGTCCCGATTTGTTTTTATGAATTTGCCGGAAGGGTTTACTCCGGTGGAATCTCCGGAAGCACTTTATAAATTGAAGCTGGAAGAAGAAGATTGGTGGGTACTGGCGGAATTGAATCGGGTGCAGGCCGAGGTGGCGCGTACTGTAAAAGAATACAAAATTCATCTGGCCGCGGATGAAGTGTATTCTTTCACCTGGCGTATATTCTGTGATTGGTATATTGAATTCATCAAGCCGCGTATGTTCGGGAAGACCGGCGAGGAATCGGCCGATTCGGCCCGGCAAACGGCATATTATACGTTAAAAAGCATGCTGGGTATTCTCAGTCCGTTTATGCCGTACATCGCCGAGGAACTCTACTCGCACATATTAAAATATCGCCCGGCGGATAATCCCCTGGATGAGATGATCATCACGGCTCCCTGGCCGACGCTGAAAAAATTACCCAAAAAAGCGGAACGACCCGCCATGGCCCTCGCTCTGTTGCAGGATGTGATCGGCGCGGCGCGATTGATTCGCGGTGAAATGAACATTCCTCCCGATACGAAGGTACCGTTGATCGTACGTACCGACAATGCGGACTTAAAGAAAGTAATTGCCAGTAAAGAGATGGCCATCCAGCGCCTGGGTCGTATCAGCGAAATCAAGGTCGTTAAAACTTATAAAAGCAATAAATTCGACGCGCTTGAAACATTCACCGATGGCGAAGTCTATCTACCCCTGGAAGGAATTCTGGACGTACAGAAAGAATCCAATCGTTTGAAGGGCGAGGTGCAAAAGCTCGATAAAACCGTGGAGGGTATTCAGAAAAAACTGAGTAACGCGAAATTTCTGGAAAATGCTCCGGCGGAAGTCGTGGAAAAAGAAAAGGGCAAGCTGGCCGAAATGGAACAGAAGCGGGACGCTTTACAGCGTTCTCTGAAGCGCTTGAATAAATAAGATGAAGGTACTCTTAATAGGATCGGGTGGTCGTGAGCATGCCCTGTACTGGAAGATCAAGCAGAGTCCGCTTTTGACTGAAATTCGAGTTTTTCCGGGCAACGGCGGCATTCCGTTCACGGATTTAGTCCAGGAATCTCTGGATTTAAAAAACCTGACCGCCGTAGCCGATTATGTGCGCCGGGAGAGCTATGATCTGGTAGTGGTCGGCCCGGAAGATCCGCTGGTAGACGGAATTGCCGATGCACTGGAATCCATTTGTCCCGTATTCGGCCCTTCGCGGGGCGCCGCTCAACTGGAAGGATCTAAAGACTACAGCAAGCAATTCATGCAAAAGTACGACATCCCTACGGCTGCCTCGTGCACCTTTACCGATTTTTCCGCGGCCTTGAAGTACATCCGATCGTTGGAACCGCCCATTGTGATTAAAACCGACGGGCTGGCGGCCGGAAAAGGTGTGGTGGTCGCGCCCGATCTGTCTGCCGCCGAAGAGGGCCTGAGGGATCGGATGGAGCGCGGGATTTTCGGTAGCGCCGGACAAAAAGTAATTATAGAAGAATTCATGGAGGGCGAAGAGACTTCCATCTTCGCGCTATGCGATGGAACGCACGCCATACCGTTTATGGCCAGTCAGGACCATAAGCGCGCTTTTGACGGCGATCAGGGGCCCAACACGGGCGGTATGGGCGCCTATCTACCGGTTCCCTTTGTAAATGCGGATCTCATGAAGCAGGTGCAGACCGAGGTGCTGGATCGGGCTATGGCCGGTATGCGGTCCGAGGGTCATCCTTATCGGGGATTGCTGTATGCCGGTCTGATGGTCAAAGGTGGCCGGGCGCGGGTAGTGGAATTCAATGTTCGTTTTGGAGATCCGGAAACGCAGGCGCTCCTGCCCCTGCTGGCGGACTCGGTAGATTTACTGGATTTACTGTACAAATGTGCCGTGGGCCAATTGCCGGCCAATGCCCGTCTGGAGTTCCGACCGGGAGCATCGCTGGTTGTAGTTGTCGCCGCCGAGGGCTATCCAGGCAGTTATCGCAAAGAAATTCCGTTAAAAAACATTGACACTGCACAAAGCGACATAATTTTCTTCCATGCCGGTACACGCCGTACTTCCGACGGCTCCATCTTCAGCACCGGCGGCAGAATACTGGGAGTCACGGCCCTGGGAGACGATCTCCGGGCGGCCCGTTTAAAAGTGTATGAGACGCTGGAAAAAATCAAAACTCCCGGTGTTTTCTACCGACAAGATATAGGGGAGAAGGCGCTGTAATGAGTCTTTATTTATCTGAAGTTTATCATGATTTACCATCCAGCGAACTCCTCCGTATACAGAAGAACCTTAAAATCATCCTCAGAAATCAAGACTCTCCCGATTCCCTGAAATACTACATCCGCCAGAGCTATCAGCGCGCCGGTCGTCCGCTGGATGTGCTCGACCGCTCCGGTCTGAAAGCGTCCTTTTTCCGGCTGGTCGAGTCATTTGGCGTTTTGCATGCCGATCAGATGGACGCCGCCCTGAAATCGGAGTTGCTGCGCAATCCGTATACGATCTGGACCGATGATTGTAACTGCCACGCCAGTGCCGAAGCGCTGGATCTGTTGTATCAGGATATCCGTTTCAAGAAAGAAGATTTTCTGCTGGGTTTCCTGGCACGGATTGGCGCCCGGGAGCGCCGCGAGTGGATGCAGTGGTGGCAAATGAACGCCGTCGTCAGCAGTGAACGCGACCGGATTTACAAGTTATACACTCATCTGGCAATTTTACGCAGCGCGGATCTGTCTCTGTTTCAGGAAGATGTAGTCGACATTGATCTTCCGGAGTATCTGAACGATGTTTTTGCCGACGATCCCCGGGAAACGCCGGTTGCCTGGTATTATCGAGAGGTATTACCTCTGTATCACAGTTTGCGCGAAACCGAAGAGCAGCATTCTGCCGGTCTAAATGGAGTGCAGAAACGTGTACTGAATATGCTGAAAACCGGTCGGGCTTTCGTGCGGGCCGAGAAGCCTACCTTTGGCGAAAAAACCAGGTACCGATTGATTGTCAGTCGGGAACGTGTGGCCGCATTGGTTCCCGCAGCTCCGGTGGTTGCCAACGAGAACAATCCGGCGGTATCGGAAAGCCGCCAGGAAGTGTTGTTTTAGCAACTCAATCATCGGTCAAACAATTCCGAATTGTTAAGACCGCATAAAGTTACTATCCGCTCCTTTAATCCGCCGCCACTGCCTGAATCATTATCAATACCACTTTCTCTTTTCATTTTTCTTTTTGCGTACATACGTTTAATTATATTTATCTCAGCAATCGATCGTTGCGGTGCAATGCATGCCCATGTATCGTTTACAAAAGGAAGTCTGGATTCCGCATCCCCGGGAAGCCGTATTCGATTTTTTCAGCAAGGCCGAAAATCTGAATCGGATTACCCCGCCGGACTTACATTTTGAAATATTAACCCCCACGCCTATAGACATTCAAATGGGAAAATTAATCGATTATCGTATTCGCGTCATGGGGATTCCATTCGGCTGGCAAACCCGCATTCAATCTTTCGATCCGCCGCACGCATTCATTGATGAGCAATTGCACGGGCCCTATCGCCGGTGGGTGCATGAGCACACCTTTGTGTCCGAGAACGGCGGCACACGTATGCGTGATACGGTAGATTATGACCCAGGCGGATGGATTCTGGCGCCGATGGTCAACGCTCTATTTGTCGGGCCGCGCGTACGATCCATTTTTAATTACCGGGAACAAACATTGCTGGAAATCTTTCGCCCAGAAGGTGGAATATAATCCGGTTGAGACGGTTTTGAGATCGCTGCCTGAAAATCCGCCGCAAAAATATTCGGCCGGATTTTTATCGAACCGCAAGCTGAACAAATTTACGAATCAATCGTGTGAAAATCTAAATGCCCTGAATGGGATGCGGTAACTCCAACTCCGCGCCGCGTCGTATGTAATTCTTTTGCCACCAGTCCTTAT
>JAGRMX010000257.1 GCA_020441025.1 Leptospiraceae bacterium | reverse complement strand
GGGAACAAAAAATGTAGATCGCCAGCCATAGCCGGTGGCCACCAGATAACTGGCCAACAGACTGATACCCGCACCACCCAACTGGTGCGACGCGTTCCATATGCCCCAGTAGGTACCGCTCTCGCGTTTGCTGAACCACATGGTCAACATCCGACTGCAGGGCGGAACTCCACTGCCCTGAAAAATCCCGTTGGCAATCCAGAAGACCGCGAAGAAAAGTACGCCCGAACTGAAACCAAAACCGATGTTCATCAAGGCTGAAAAAAACAGGCCGATAGCCATGAAGTATCGAGCGTTGGAACGGTCCGCAAGTATACCGCTGAAAAATTTTGAAAACCCGTAGATGACCGAGTGAGCGGTCAGAATGAGTCCCAGGGAAGTGGCCGAAATGTCTAAATCCTCACGGATGAGAGGATTGGAGAACGCGATGTTCTTGCGGCAGAAATAGAAAATGGCATAGCCCACAATCATGGAAAAGATGACGCGCTGACGCCAGTAATCGTAAGTAAACCGCAACGCTTCTTGATTGGTTATCCGCTCCCGACCCGGAGGAATTTTCAATGCCGATACAATTTGACTGAACAAGGTGCTCTCCAGGGTGATAGGTGAAAGCTTGCATTCATTTTTGCAATGACAAAATGACACCGGGATGTAACAAAACTAAGGCCGTCCACCGGCGTGCGCGCGTATTGGATTCCGGTTTCCAAACAAAATCTGCGCATAAAAGCCCGGGTCAGCCAGATGGGCGCAAACCGAACACATCAAATACCGTAAATATAATTGAATAAATCTCGCATTCAAATCGACTGTACGCATTACGTGCGCGGCTTCAGCAGGCAGAGCGGCACACGGATGAATTATCATCGGACGTACACCGAATGGACCTCAGAGAACCACAGGATTATTCCCTTAAACACAACAACCCCTATCAGGTTACCGAAATCAATGAGATGAACAGGGCTTCGGCGGGATGGTCCGCACAGAAACTGGGTCGTTATCTGTTTTCCTTCGATGGAAGAGCCACAATCGGGCAATGGTGGTTATTGCATCTGGGGCTGCCGGTGGCGCTGTTCTTAATATTGGGCGCCGGCGGCATCCTGTTTCAATTTCTGGGCACGGCCCTATCGGACCTGACTGACAGCCCGACGCCGGCAAAAGTACTGGAAGTGGCGGGGGTCATTATAATTGCCACATGCGTTTTATTATACATCTGGATCAACCTCTCGGTTACGGTACGTCGTTTTCATGATCGCGATAAATCCGGCGGATGGATTTTCATCGGCGCCATTCCGTACATTGGCGGGTTCTGGATTTTGATTGAGTGCGGTTTTCTGCCCGGAACCATGGGTCCCAATTCGTACGGCCCCGATCCGATGAAACGCACGGTCAATTAAAGTGCGCAATCATCCCACGCCGATTCCCCGAACTATATGGAAAAGAATCGGGACTGACGTACAAAGCCGTGCCGATCCTCAAAAATAAGACGCACGAGTATTGCATCCCGGGTCTGTAAATCCCCCCTGTTATGGGGATTTCCGTGTCCGGTTGCCATAAGCTTCTTGCTCTTTCAGATTCGGCCTGTACGGTGTTCGCATGCCGCTCAAACATCCAGACGGTCATATCACAAATGGAAACACGGATGAACGGACATCCGAATCGCAAGCATCGATAGTAGGCATCGTGGAAAACGATGCGGTGTTTCGCGCGGAAGCGATCCGACGGCTTTCCGAATTGCCGGAAGTACAGACTCCGGTGCTGGAATGGAGTCAGGCCGAACACTTCCTGCGTGATGAGCGCCGGACGGAAGTGGAAATCCTTTTCGTGGACATTATGCTATCGGGAATTAGCGGGATTGAACTGGCCAAAACGGTACAACACACTTTACCGAATTTGCGTGTCATAATGTTAACGAACATGAATTCGGACGAGATGATTTTCGATTCCATTAAATTTGGAACTCTGGGCTACATTCTGAAGTCGGAACTGGAAGATCTGGATAAAGCGGTACGCATAGTGCAAAATGGCGGCGCTATGATTACTCCCACCATTGCGCTGCGGGTTATATCCAGTTTTCGACGCGAGGTGGACAGCGCACCACGCCTGACCGACCGGGAACGACAGGTTCTGGAACTGATGGTGCGGGGCAAAACCATACGGGCCGTAGCCGAGTTCCTGGGATTGAGCGCCCATACGGTGCATGATCACATCAAACGCATCTACAAGAAGCTGGAAGTGCACAACCGGGCCGAACTGGTATTGCGTGCCCAGGAACTGTCGTTGATGTGATCCGCCGTAAAAAATAACCGCACACTCTTCTTTCAACACAGTTTTGCTATTTTTTACCGGTCAGACGCAAAGGCAAGTGCTCCTTCGCTGGGATGATTCTTCCGACCGGAGCCTATTGTCAGAAAAATAAATTTAGTAAATAGACTTGCCGGATCATAATTCGGTCGTACAATTTGTTAACTCATCGTGTCCGTCGGAATGCGGGCCCGACGGCTGTCAAAGATCGCTTCAGCAATACTCATGAAATTACTCAGTGCAAACCATGAGCGTAAATTGCAATGCCGTCAAAAGTACTCTCAAATGCGGCTGAAACCGAACGCCATCCGATATCTTTTTGTTTGCGTTCCGTGTTTCATATCAGCGCGCCGACTGTTCCCGGTAATGCTTTTTATGAATCTCAGTCTGTCGAGCGCGGCGCTCTCGGCGGCACCACCGGCCGAAGCTCCCGCAAACGAACCGGCAATGCCGGACCAACCTGTCGCCATAATTGACACGCAAGCGTTGCAAAATAACGAAATAATACGCGTGCCCACCGTCTGGGATTTCTATTGGAACCAATTGCTAACTTCTGATGATTTTCGAAGTGACGACGCTCCCGCTCCCGATGCGCGCATCATCGGCATGCAACCATGGACCCGCATACAGGATTTACCCGCGGATGGTTATGCCACCTATCGCATGCTATTAAAATTGCCACCGGGAGGTAAATACGGATTTCGAGTAACACATCAATTCACGGCCTACCGGGTGTTTGTGGATGGACAGCTCAAAGCCACGAACGGACAGGTCGGCGAAGATCGAAGTACGTCCCGGCCCTGGCGTGACAACAGCGTATTTTATTTCCGCCCGGCTTCGGAGTATACGGAAATTATATTACATATATCCAACTTTCATATGTATCGCGGCGGATTGCGCGGCAGCATTCAGGTCGGCCAGAGCCGGGCACTGGAGCAATACATCAACTTACGCCGGGCGCTGGAACTAATTCTGGTAGGATTTTTACTGGCGGTATCCATCAGCCATTTGAGTTTTTACCTGACTCAATCGCGTGAAAAAGCTTTTTTGTTTTTCGCCATATTGTGTCTGAGTTTTGTCATTCGCATACCATTCTGGGGTGAGAAGACCATCGTTCTGCTGACCGACGCCATTCCCTGGGCCGCGCAAATTCGTCTGACGGCTTCATTAAATATTTTATCACCGCCCTTGCTGATGATTTTCCTGCGTTCGGTTTTTCCGGATCGAGTCAGTCGCCGCACGGTTCTGATCTATGCGATTCTGAGCGGACTTTTCATGTGTACTCATTTATTTGATACGAAGTACATTACACCGTCCATGTTCCTCATGTTCTTGATCATACTCGGACCGGTGCTGTTGCATGCGACCATTATCATATTCGGTATGGCCATGAAGGGCGATCAGAGCGCGCGCATCATGTCCATCGGCATGTTTTTGTTCTGTGTCATAGAATTTTACGCTATGTTTTTGAATTACCGGGCCGGTGAAAACGCGGCGCCCTACGCTTTTACCGGTTTTACTATATTCGCTTTATTTCAATCCATCGCTCTGGGACGTACCTATCAGGAAAGCCTGAAAGCCCGTGAGAATTTACTACAACGATTGGCCCGCAGTCGGGAAGCCCTCGCGAGACAACGTAAAGAATTGGAGATCAATCTGCATGACAACCTGGGAGGCGCTCTTACGGACTTAAAAATCCTGACAGAACAGAGTCTAAGGCACGTGCATGTGCCCGGTCACAATGTGGAAAGCGATTTAAACGGCCTTTTGAATAGAGTGGCCCAGACCAATTTGATGCTGCGGGGACAATTGCTGTTTATTGAAGACATGGAGCTGGCCTCCCGTGATCCCATCACCGGCTTGCAGATGATGCTGCTACGACGCTACTCCGGGGCGAACCGCGAATTTCAATTTGAACTGGATTCGCGGAGCATGGAAGTACTGCCGATCGCCATGCAGGACGACGGTTGGCGTCTGGATTTCCTGATGCTGACCCAGGAGATATGCACCAACGATCTAAAACACGGTCAGGGGGATTCGTACTGGACGCTGAAAATGGAAGCGAACGGCACACCCGGGAAAAAAAATATTCTGGTCATTCATCAGCGTAACCCACTGCCGAACGGCAGTCAAGATGTGGAGTCGGAGTTGAACGGCGGAGGACGTCGCACCAGAGAAAGGGCCGCTCGACTGGGAGGCTCCATACGGGGCGATTCCTCCAACGGGCAGTATGAACTTGAGGTGCGTCTGCCGGTGTAATGCGCCACACACTCAGCCCAGCATGGAACTTACGGTTTCCATAATACGTCGCGGTGAAAAGGGCTTGGTAATGAATCCGTCCGCTCCGGCCGCTCGCGCGTTCTCTTCATCCTGCTTCTGTCCCCGGGCCGTCAAAAATAGAATGGGAATACTCTGCAAATCCGGATCGGCTTTGATTTCACGGGCGGCGCTCAGGCCGTCTTTGACCGGCATCATTATATCCATGATCAACAATTCCGGCTGGTATTCGCGGGCTTTCTGGATACCGACTTCCCCATTCTCGGCCGTCTCTACCAGATAACCTTGATTTTTAAACATCTCGGCCAGCACGGTACGAACATTGGGCTGATCATCCACAATCAGAATCTTTTTACCCGACATTGAATTCACCTCGCAAAACTGAACTTAAAGGTTGTCCCGGTTACCATGTATGGTTTGGGATGACCTCTCGGAACTCATCTTAAAAACGGCCGACCGCCGCAATCATGGCATTCGTAGCAAAGTAACACGATTGATCAACCCGAAAGCGGCATCGCGTGAGTAACATCGCGTCGATCCGTTCCCGAACGGCGTTCACCTGTTCGTCGATCGGGCAGTTCCGTGCCCTGTGCAGGTATTTCCGGATCATTGCTCACCGGCAATGTTATACGAAAAGTGGTACCCGCTCCGGTTTCAGATTCGAACACAATCGATCCCCGATGCGATTCGATTATGTTTTTCACAATCGAGAGACCCAGTCCGGTGCCGCTATCTTTTCCATGCGTAACAAAGGCCGCAAACAGGCCCGAACGGATTTTCTCCGGAATACCCGGCCCGTTGTCGCTTATGGCAATCTGCACGTATGGATGATCATAGGTAGTTTCTATTCGTATA
>JAGRMX010000256.1 GCA_020441025.1 Leptospiraceae bacterium | reverse complement strand
GGAATTCTTTCCGCCAGGGTATTACCCACAGCGGATGGATTTCACTTTGAAGTGGAGCTGGATGGGCTGATGGACGCGCGCGGAGCGGTGTCGCTTCAGGATTGCGAAGCCATGAGTCGCGGCATTACTCAGCTTTTAGATAGTGAAATTGAAAATATACAGGCCGGGACTTCCGCCTGGGCGCAGGTTTTGCCGGAGGGATTAACCACCGAAAACTACAGCCTGGAAGTGGCCTCGGCCGGCGCGGAACGGCAAATTCTAGTTCCGGATGAGCTGGAAAGATTTCGATCCGAGCCGTTGAAACTGCGAATTCGCAGTGCGGATGGCAGACGGGTTGAACAGATACTTGGAAAGTATCTGCGCACGAACGGAGCCGATCCGGGGCGGCGTACAGACGGATTCCAGGATGAGGATCCGGTTTTTGCGGTCTATGAACCGAAACGCAGAGGAGCGACGGAGAAAAGGAAAGGGCGAAAAGGGCACAAAAAGAAAAAGCAGCACACAGATTTAACCGACACGCCGGTATCAGAAAGAATGTTTTTGATGCGGCCCGGTGATAAGGGAACGGAAGTTATAGTGCGATTGAATGGGCTGGAGCGGGCCAATCTGTTTTTAGATTTTTAACGGACCGGCAAAGTTACAGCGCTCAGTTTTGATTGGATTCGGAATAGAATTATGGCGAGATCTACCAGACAGAAATCTCAGAGTGGACCGGACATCCGGGCCTTTTACGAGTACATTGACGATATTTCACGGGAGAAGGGCCTCGACAGGGATGAGGTTCTGGATGTGATTCGCAGCAGCCTGATTACCGCGTATCAAAAGAAACACGGTCAGGACGCGAACCTGGAAGTGATCATGGATCGCGAGAATGCCGAGTTGTGGGTCATTCATCGGCGCACGGTCGTGGATGACGTGGTCAATCCGGACGCCGAGTTGACTCTGGAGCAGGCCCGGGTCATCAAGCCCGACGCAAAACCCGGCGAGGTGCTGGAAGATAAAGAGAATCCTTTTGAGTTTTCGCGCATCGGTGCCACCAATGTGCGTCAGATTTTACTGCAACGCCTGAAAGAACTGGAACGAGAAATTATTTATAATGAATTTAAGAAGAAAGAAGGCGATTTGATCAACGGATATTTTCTGCGCTGGCGCGATCGCGACATGATGTATGTCGATCTGGGTCGGGCGGAAGGAATTCTGCCCCGCCGGGAACAGATCCCCGGTGAGCGCTTTCGAAACGGCGACCGGGTCAAAGCGATTATCAAGACGGTAGAGTTGCGCCGGGAAAAATCGCGGGAACCGGGTCCGTTTATCACCCTGTCCCGTTCTTCACCTGATTTTGTGCGTAAGTTATTTGAAATGGAGATTCCCGAAATTTACGAAGGTGTGGTCGAAATTCTGACCATTTCGCGCCAACCGGGCTATCGCACCAAGTTGTTGGTCCGTTCCAATCGTAGTGACGTGGACCCGGTAGGGGCCTGCGTGGGCATCAAGGGTGTGCGCATCCAGTCCATCGTGCGCGAACTGGGTAATGAGCGTATTGATATCGTAAATTTTTCGGAGGACGCGGAGGAACTCATTGCCAATGCACTCTCGCCGGCCCGGGTACTGGAAGTGAAAGTCGATCCCCGGGCGCGTGAGGCGCTGGTTGTGGTTCCTGACGACGCCTATAGTCTGGCCATTGGCAACAATGGACAGAATGTGCGTCTGGCATCGCAACTGACCGAATACCGACTGCTGGTAAAATCCCAGACTCAATTCAGTGAGGAGATGTCTTCACCGGAAGCACGAGCACAACTGGAAGCACTGTTCAATCCTCCGGAAACCGGAGAAGAGGAAGAATTTACCGCGCTTTCTGATTTACCGGGTTTGACCCAGCGGGTCATTGGTCTTTTAACCGAGGCCGGTATATCCAGCGTCGAAGAACTGATCGAAATGGAGCAGGAACAATTAGAGCAATTACCGGGTGTGGGTAAGAGCACGGCCAAACAGATAATGCGAATACTGGCCGAATCTGTTGAGTTTGAAGAATAAGGCCGATGGCCGCATTTTGAATCTCAATCCTGTTTGCACATTCCATCACAGGTGTTTATTTGATTTACAGGGGTCGGAAAGCGTATAAAACGCAGAGCAAACATCCAGTAAATCGCAGGGAACAGGGAACGCGAAAGTGTTCCGCGGGTGAAGAATCCCGCAATTTGTACGGAGATTGATATCCGAATGGCGGACGAATCCAAAAAGAAAGACGGCGGCAAGATTAAAGATAAGATCCTGAATAAGTCCGGTGGGAAAACCAAGAAAAAATTGGTTATCAAGAAGAAAACCGGACCGCAGAAGAAGGACATATCTGATCATTTCAAGCAGGAACGCAAGAAATCGGCGCCGTCCCAGGATGCCGGTGGCAATCGGGATTCCCGGGGGCCATCCCCACGTCCTGGTGGTTCCGGTGGAGGTCCCGGTCGAGGTGCACCATCCGAGCCCCGGCGCGGCCCGATTTCACAGGCCCTGCGTCAGGCACCACGCAGTTCGGGAGGACGGCCGGACGGACGGAAAGGCTCCGACCGTTCCGGGCAGCAGCGGCCCGCATCCTTATTAAGTGGAGCCACGCCTTTTGACGCCGCTGTTGTGGAGTCTGCCAGCAGTCCCCAGGCTCGTAAAGGGGGACGCGGTGGTGGAGCGGCCCGCACCGGAGGTGGTGGAACGGCACCGGCTGCCAGAGGTGGTCGAGCGGATCGCCGGGGGTCGCGTGAAGAGCAGGACAAAAAAACGGAGAATCAGAAGTTCTTCCGTTCCGCCGAAAAGAAACGTGCCGCAGCTATCGCGTCGGTACCAAAATACATTGAAATTATGGAAAGCATACAGGTGGGAGACCTCGCCCGTAAGCTGAATTTAAAACCCAGCGAAATCATCGGTAAGCTCATGAAAATGGGCGAGATGGTGACCATCAACAAGACCATCGATGCCGATACGGCCACTCTGGTGGCGCAAGAATACGGTTGTGAAGTGAAGGTGATTTCACTGTACGATGAAACCGTAATTCAGGAAGAGCAGGACGCGGAATTAGAGCGCACCATTCGTCCGCCGGTGGTTACCATTATGGGTCACGTCGACCATGGTAAAACCAAGTTGCTGGATACCATTCGCAAAACCAGCGTCATCGATACCGAAGCGGGCAATATTACTCAGCACATCGGCGCCTATCAGGTGAAAACCAAACAGGGCGCAATTACATTCCTCGATACGCCAGGCCACGAGGCTTTCTCGGCCATGCGGGCACGCGGTGCATCCATCACGGACATTGTCATTCTGGTGGTGGCCGCCGATGACGGTGTAAAAAATCAAACGGTAGAAGCCATCAATCACGCGCGGGAAGCGGAAGTGCCGATTATCGTCGCGGTGAACAAAGTAGATCTACCCACGGCGGATGTCAGTCGCGTGAAAGCCGAATTGGCGCAACACGGATTGGCGTCGGATGATTTCGGTGGGGATACGGTTTACTGTGAAATTTCCGCGAAGCAGAACCAGGGTATCGATCATCTGCTGGAAATGGTCCTGTTACAGGCCGAATTCCTGGATCTGAAAGCCAATTCCAATATCCGGGCAGTAGGACGCGTTGTGGAAGCGCGCATCGACCCGGGCAAAGGACCGGTGGCGACGGTTTTAATTCAGAAAGGTACTCTGCGCGAGGGCGATCCCTATGTTGTGGGCGTGTACTCCGGTCGTGTGCGGGCCATGTTTGATGACCTCGGACATCGGGTAAAAGTAGCACCCCCGTCTATGCCGGTAGAAATCAGCGGTATCGATGCGGTGCCGTCCGCCGGTGATCCCTTTACCGTGGTTGAATCGGATAAGTACGGCCGTGAAGTGGCGGACAAACGACAGCACTACAAGCAGGTCACCGAGTCGGCCAGTCGGGCGCACCCCAGTCTCGATTCGCTCCAGACCTGGGTGGTGGATCATAAAGTAATTAAAGTAATTATCAAAGCCGACGTGCAGGGCTCCGTGGAAGCCATTCGAGACGGCCTGATTAAACTCTCGCATGACGATGTAGTTGTGCGCGTGGTACACAGCGCCACCGGCGCCATCAGTGAATCGGATGTGAATCTGGCGGCGGCTTCCGACGCCTTGATCATCGGCTTCCAGGTGCGAGCTACGCCGCGAGCTTCCGATCTGGCCGAGCAGAATCGCATTGAGATTAAGTATTACAGCGTAATCTATGACGTGATCAACGACATTACTCAGGCCATGGAAGGCATGCTCGAACCCGACCGGGTGGAATCGATTACCGGTAAGGCGGAAATTCGCGAGGTCTTCAAAATCTCTCGCATCGGTAACGTGGCCGGTTGTATGGTGGTTAACGGAAAACTCAAACGCTCCAACCAGGTGCGGGTCATCCGGGAAGGCGTGGTCGTGCATACCGGCGGACTCAAAGCCATCAAGCGCCATAAGGAAGATGTAAACGAAGTGGCGGAAGGTTATGAGTGCGGTATTTCGCTGGAAAACTTCAATGACATCAAGGTGGGCGACGAACTGGAAGGCTTTGAAGTCAAGGAAGTGGCGCGTAAACTGAGTTAAGAGTCGGCAACGGCAAGTCCGATTCGGGACGTCACCGTTTGCAAACAACAATTCAGTAATTCATCACCGTTTACAAACAACCATAAACCGCACGGACGCGGTTTTGATATGACTTCTGAATGAAACCGCTGCGTAAAAAACGCCTGGAATCGAACATTGTCCGTGAAATTGCGGAATTGATCATGCGCCGAAGGATTAAGGATGAGCGGCTGGGCTTCGTATCCGTCACCGGCGTCAACCTGGCTCCCGATCTGTCTCAGATGGAAGTACGCGTCTCGCTATTTTCCACCGATGAGAATGAAAATCGTATTACCTGGCAGGCGTTAAAAGACAATGCCCGCTGGCTGCAATCCGAAGTCAGTCATAACCTGAGATTGCGGGTAACACCCCGATTGTATTTTGAACTGGATACCAGTATCGCCGAAGGCGATCGTATTCTGAAATTGATGGATCAGGATCATCCGGTGGATTCCTGATCATAGCCTGTATTGCATGAGTGATCAGCGCCGGCAGGGCTTCGTATTGGCCGACAAACCGATTGGATGGGGCTCCGCCCGATTGGTCGGCCAGTTGCAACGCACTTTACTGGAACAATCGCCCGAATCGCCTTCCGGACACCGCAAACGACCGACTGTCGGTCATACCGGTACTCTGGATCGATTTGCCGGCGGCTTGATGCTTTTATTGGTGGGCCGGTGCACCGCTCTGGCGGATTTTTTTCTGCACGCTGATAAAACCTATCTGGCGGATTTCGTGTTCGGCCAATCTACCGATACGCATGATTGCACCGGCGCAATTGATAACGCCGTGCCGGAGCACGAAGCACGTTCCTTTTTTGAATCGCGCCTGGATGACATTCAGGCCGAAATCCGGTCCTTCATAAATTGGACGCA
>JAGRMX010000255.1 GCA_020441025.1 Leptospiraceae bacterium | reverse complement strand
GGGCAGTTTTCCAGAGCAGGCATATAATTTAAAACGGGCCGTGCTGGAAGTGGAGTTTCCGGTGAATGACGGCACCGTCCTGCATGCATTGAATACGCACCTGGACGCGTTTGCTCAGGGGCATAACACCATGGAACAGCAGATCAGGTACGTGCACGACATGCTGGGAGATCTTGAGCGGCAGAATCAGGCCTGGTTTATGGGGGGCGATTTTAATTTGCTACCGCCCGGCATTGACTTAAACGACATGCATCCTTCCGCGCATCATTATTATAATCAGAATACGGAAATCGCACCGCTGTTCAAAGATTTTCAATCCGCAGCCACACAGGCCGAATTAAACGGTCCCGAGCGCGCGCGCTTTTATACGCATTGGTCCAATAATCCGGTAATAGAAGCGCCGGATCGTACAATCGATTATATCTTCTATGCGCAGAGTCTTAATAAACTGAATTATCGCGTACTGCAATCGGAAGAAGTAAAACAGATTTCGGATCACCTTCCTCTGGTAGCGGAATTTCAACTTCCTTGAAAGGGGCGGTTGAGTTCACTTACATTTGTTTTGACTTTCTAAACTAAGCCGAAAGATCTGTGAGGCGGTTCCCCTACTCTTCCGGGTAACCGCAGATTTCTCGTTGAATTCTGAGTGTGCATTCATATGCTATCCGAGCGAAAGTTAAGTTATTTTGTGTTGATTTTATCGTGTTTACTCGCAACCGGTTGTATATCCCGCCGAGTGGAAACGATGAACGAGCCCCGAACAATACTGCTCAGTGTACGGTCGTCGGATAAAATGCAGGTGCAATCTCAGGACGCTTCCGCCGAATGGGTCGATCAAATTTCGGCGGAAGGTGTATATACCGTCGATATTCCGGGCATGCGCGGGGGTTTTTCCGAATTGTTCTGGATTAAATATGATATTGCTGATCCGCTGGATTATCCCGTTGTGCGCTTGAGAAGCGGGGACGGTGCGTGGATTGAGTTATCCACTCGACAGATCGAGGCGCTGCCTCATAAGTCAGATCGTTCTCAAGTGTATATAATAGACTTTGATTGATCAACGTTCGCTAGCACATCTCACTTTTAAAAGATCGTTCTTTGCATGTTTTCACCGGTCAGCAAAATAAAATCATTCGGTAAGCGATTTAAGGACGGATTTGAATCCGTATTCAGCGGTCTGGGTTACATTCGCACTCATCGATTATGGAAATACATAATTCTGCCGGCTCTGGCCAGTCTGGCTGTGGGCAGCATTTTGATTTTGTTAGCCTATTTTATCATTTCAAATGTACTTTTACCCGCCATTGCCATTGCAACCGATAGAATACTCAGCCCGTTCGACCTGTCGCCCGGCACTGAAATCAATCAATATCCTGATGCGTATCTGATCACCCTGGAATTGTTTGCGCTTTTTCTGGCGTTTCTGATCACCATTATGGCGTATCGAATGATGGCGTCTATTCTGGTAGTTCCCTTTGCGGGACCATTATTAAACGCGGTGGAGCGTATAGAACTGGGCTACAGTGTGGACGTACCGCTGGCAAAAGATATTAAAAATACCCTGCTCGGATTGTGGATTGCCGTTCGCTTCACCATAGTGGGAATATTCTTTATTCTGATCGGTTTCTTATTAGGCCCGTTTCAGGTACCGACCAACGCTCTGGTGCAGAGTTACATAATGGGTCGTGGATCGTTTGATCTTTTATTTGAAAAAGCGGCGCGGAATATGCACGATCGGCGGTTGCTGGCGCGCAAGTGGCGCGCCGAAATTCTGGGCAATGGTCTGGGCATTCTACTCTGCCTGGCTATTCCGTTTATCGGGATATTTCTGGCGCCCATTTCAGCCCTGGTGGGTGCCGCTCTGCTTTATTACCGTGAAGCGGATCATAAACGTGCCCCCCGTCCAATACAGGTAGAACCTGACATAGCAACCGGCGTTTAAATTGCGCTTTAATCCTTAATTAAAACGCGCATAACAGGCCGCTCTCGGTCGATCCGTTCACTGACTTCTGGAATGCTTGCCGCCAGAGCCGCTCTTTCGTCCCCTGACATTCTATGGCCGATTTTCGAAATCAAACCGATGTGCAAAAAGCACTGAAGCACTTCACCGATGAATTTGATAAGCGCTGGGAAGCGCGTCGAATTGACGGACAATTGCACGAACTCCAGGACCTGGAGGCGGATATGGAACGTCCTGACTTCTGGGATGATCCGGAAGAAGCGCGCAAACTATCCGTACGCAAATCGGCTTTGGAAAAAAATCTGGAACCATGGAAACAACTACGCCAGGAGCTGACGGATTTTCCGTCGCTGGTTGAGTTAACTCTGGAAGAAGCGGGCGGAGAAAAGGCCGGACTGGAACAGGTGGAACAAGAGTTTGAAGCGCTCGAATCGAAACTCGAAGATTTGCTGCTATCGGAAGCCTTGATGAGCGAAGACGACGGACGCGATGCACTGGTCACCATTACCAGCGGCGCCGGCGGAACGGAAAGCCAGGATTGGGCCGACATGTTGTTGCGTATGTACCTGCGCTGGATGGAAAAAAAAGAATACAAAGTAGAAACCCTCGATATGCAGCCGGGAGAGGAAGCCGGTATTAAAAGTGTATCCATTCTGGTAAAAGGGGAATCGGCATTTGGCTATTTGAAATCGGAAAACGGAGTACATCGCCTGGTGCGCATCTCCCCTTTCGATTCTAATAAGCGCAGGCATACCAGCTTTGCGTCCGTACATGTGGCGCCGGATATCGACGACAACATTGAAATCGAAGTGGAAGAGAAAGATCTGCGGGTTGATACCTATCGCGCCAGCGGAGCCGGTGGACAGCACGTGAACAAAACAGATTCGGCCATCCGCATCACTCACATTCCGACCGGCATTGTGGTGCAATGTCAGAACGAACGTTCCCAGCATAAAAACCGCGCTACAGCCATGAAAATGCTAAAAGCGCGGTTGTATGAAATGGAAAAAGAAAAACAGATGGAAGATATGGAAAACCGAGCCGGCGAAAAACGCGATGTAGCCTGGGGCAGCCAGATTCGTTCCTATGTTTTTCATCCATATAAAATGGTCAAAGACCTGCGCACCCAGCATGAAACCGGCAACGTGGACGCGGTCATGGACGGCGATCTGGATGGTTTCATTGAAGCATACTTAAAGGGACTGGCCAGTGGCAATGATATGCGCGCCAGTACGGCGGAAGTGGCCGACTGATCGGGAAAATATTGTAGTGCGTCGGGCAAACCTGACTGCCGGGCCGGTTAAGCCGAATTCATGTGTAAGTATTAAATTCACAAGCCCCTTTTAACCCTGTCGGAGCGAAGGCATGATGCGGATCAATAAAGAGACGAAATCGTCCCGACTCTTGAATTTGCAATCCTGAAGATCGCTCTAAAACGTTTTAGTGCATCTTTTTTTACTGGTAAACTCAGCCAGAGTTCGGACAGGTCATGGTATAATTTCCTGGTGGAATAACAATCGTTTCGCTCACATCCGGAGGCGAGCCAATTGGACAAAGCATGATACCTCTGATATCTCCTCAAAATCGTCTATACCAGACTTTTCACTTTATAGTCAATTTGCTCATCGTTTATAGCGCCGTGGAAGTTCCCCTGCGAATTACGCTGCCGTATGATGTGCCTTTCTGGTTATATATACTCGATCTTGTAGTCGTCGGCTTTTTTGCGGTTGATATAGTCCTGGAGTTTCATCTTCGGACCATGCATCGCGGGGAATTATGTGCGGATCGGAAAATCATTGCGGAAAACTATCTAAAGGGGTGGTTTACGATAGATTTACTGGCGACGGTTCCTTTCGAGCTTCTGGCCAGCGGATTTTTTTCCGAAGGTCATCGGGCTCTGCGTATGTTTAGACTCATGCGTCTGTCGCGCCTGTTAAAGTTGACTAAAATTCACCGATTGTCACGCAACTGGCATGTAAACCGCATCCTGCACCAGAGCATCGCGCGGTTGGTATTTTTCGGTTTTTGGATTACTTTGATTTCACATTGGTTGGCCTGTGGTTGGATTATGCTCGGCGGGTCCGATGAATCCAGATCCTTCACGACTCAGTATCTCGACGCCATTTACTGGACGGTCACCACATTGACAACGGTCGGTTATGGTGATGTGACACCCGACACTCCCATGCAAAAAATCTATACCATGTTTCTCATGTTCTTCGGCGTGGCGATTTACGGATATGTGATTGGTAACATTTCCAGTTTATTGGCCGATACCGATACCGCCAAAAATAATTATGTACAAAAAATAGAAGAATTAAACGCGTTTTTCGAAGATAAAATGATTCCGTATGAACTTCAGGAACGAATTCGCGATTATTATAATCATATCTGGCAGAGTCGCCTCGGTCGCGACGAGTCCAACATTTTATCTGAAATGCCTTCATCATTACGTACGGATGTAACTCTGTTTTTGAACCGTGATATTATTCAAAAAGTGCCTATGTTTAAAATGGCCGGCGAGGCGTTGATACGCGACCTCGCATCGCATCTGGAACCGGCCGTGTATATGCCGGGCGATATGATCATTCGTAAAGGCACCATCGCTGACCGAATGTTTTTCGTATCAAAGGGACATGCAGAATTGCTGTCGGAAGACGGAGAGGTATTGGCTACTTTCACCGACGGTTCTTACTTCGGTGAGATGGCACTGGTACTTGAAAGACCGAGGGCGGCCAATATTCGCGCCTGCGATTACTGCGACGTGTATTTTCTGCGCAAAGTTACTTTTGATCGCCTGCTAAAAATGTATCCGGACTTTCTTGAACAGATGAATCAAACCATGCATAAACGGCAATCCGATGAAATCGGCCAGGCCATTAATAAATCAATGGAGACCGACTGAAAAGACGACATTAATCGGTTTCGATTCGAATGAACGACCGGTGCAGACCTAAAATAAAGGTGTAGGCGACCGGCGCCTATCATACTTTATTGATTGGGTTCATGAACACAGATCCGCAATTATAATGAGTAGCATGATGACTTTTCGACTGATCGTATTCTTTATTTCCCTTCTGATTCTGACATTCGAGTGGATTCTGTATCGACGCTGGAAAGGTCGTTTCGGAGACCGTCGATGGTTTCGGTATGCGCGCATTGTATACTGGGGCATAGTGTTGGTCACCCAGGCATTTCTCTGGATGTGGATCGCCGGAATCCGTATGACCACACCCATCAGTGGCCCCGGTTATGTGCTGTACTCTTTTATTCTGGCATGGCAGTACAATCACCTGTTATTGTTTCCGCTGTTCGGTATTTTTATCCTGATTGGATTTTTAATTCGCAAATCAACGGCGGTTATTCTGTCCCGCATTCGGCGCGGACCTGACGAAGCAGTCGAATCCCATCCCGTGCAAAAGAGCGCCGAATTGAAAAACGACAGGGCGGCCGGAAAGAATCCGGAACGAAAGGGGCTCAGCCGGGGGGATTTTCTCAAGCGCATGACGTTTGCGGG
>JAGRMX010000254.1 GCA_020441025.1 Leptospiraceae bacterium | reverse complement strand
GCGTTTCTGGTAATGGGGTATCTGTTGAGCGCCGCCTGGCGTCGCAGTGGAGTACTGACCGACGCGGAATTGACCATTGTGCGTTACGGCGATTCCCGTGCCGTGCGTGTGCTGCGCTCACTCAAGGCCGTTTATTATGGCATTATTATCAACTGTACCGTCATGGCCATGGTACTTACCGCGGGCCTGCGCATTTTTGAAATCTTCTTACCCTGGCATTTGATTCTACCGGAAGAGTTATATATGGCCATCGAATCGCATGTTGCCGGTCTGGCCTTCATGCACGAATTCGCCAGCGGTGCCACGGACCTGTCTGCGGCGACGGCCGGAACAAATAACTTTATCAGCGTGCTGGTGCTGTTGGGATTCGTCGGTCTGTATGCCAGCACCGGCGGATTGCGCAGTGTGGTCTCTACGGACGTGGTTCAATTCGCCATCATGATGCTGGCCATGGCGGTGTATGCCGGTATTCTATTAAAGCAAACCGGCGGGCCGGACGGGATGGTGGCCGGTTTGATTGAACAATACGGCCGCGAGCGTACCGGGCAAATGCTTTCGTTGCGTCCACATGACGGAGTGCTGGCGTTCTGGATGATTATCGGCATGCAGTGGTTGTTTCAGGTGAATAGTGACGGCACCGGTTACCTGGCCCAGCGCACCATGGCCTGCGCCGGCGACCGGGACGCCCGTCGCGCCGCCGAAATTTTTACGATTCTACAAATTCTTTTACGCAGCCTGATGTGGATACCGATTGCGCTGGGATTGTTGCTGTTACATCCCCCGGATTCATCCATGACTTCCGGCACTCCCTCCGCCGCGTGGATCGCCGAACGCGAAACTCTGTTTGCGGTGGGCATGAATTTATATCTGCCCGTAGGTGTGCGCGGTCTGATGGTGGCGGCCATGCTTGCCGCGCTCGCTTCCACCGTGGATACGCATCTGAATTGGGGCGCCGGTTACATTACCAACGATTTGTATAAACCCTTAAGGCGCTTCCGGCAGCCCGGGCTTTCCAGTGATAGTGCCGATGTCTGGGTGGCGCGCCTGTCCGGATTGGGCATCCTGTCCATTGCGCTGGCGCTGGTTACGATTGTGCCGTCCATTCAAACCGCCTGGACGCTGACGTTGCTATTCGGGGCCGGAATGGGCGCCGTGCTGCTGTTGCGCTGGTTATGGGAGCGCATCAATGTCTATTCCGAATTTGCGGCCATTCTGATTTCGATTATAGCCGCGCCGGTATTATTATGGTACGTCGACCTGGAATGGCAGCGCATGTTTTACATGGCGGCGCTTTCGACCGGCGCGGTTATCCTGAGCGTACTGATTCCGGTTGGCGGATCCTCCCATGAAGCGCTACTTTCATTTTATCATCGAGTGCGGCCGGCGGGTTTCTGGCAAAAGAGCGCCCGTCAATTGCGCATGGATCCGGAGGAGCCATGGCGATTGTTCAAAAGTGGTCTGCTGCGGATCGTTTTGGTAGCGACGGCGCTTTTTTCGGTTCTGTATGCGATTCTCACCCTGCTGTTTCCCGTTCCGGACTGAGGTTGACTTTCGCATTGCTGGTTTCGATTGTATTGATAGTTGCGAAAGTACGAACAGCCGGATTAACTCCGGGTGCCGTCGGACGACTGCGCGCCTTGATCGATTCGAAATATTGCTCGTAATCGGGATGATTGGTGCCGCATACCCGGTCCCAGAAGTTAAAGTACAGGCTATAATTGCAATTCACATGCGAATGATGCATGTTATGATGGGTGGATGTGTTGAACCAGCGGGACAATCGGCCCCGGGTCCAGCCGGAGGGAGCGAATTCATGACCGCTGTGAAAATAAATATTCATCAACATGGCATAGAAGGCCTGAGTGAGTACTACAATCGGATGTACCGGAACGAATTGTACGAATAAGAATAAATATCCGGCTTCCAGAACCGCTTCATACGGATGAAAGCTATAAGCGGCGAACGGAGTGGGGTGCGTGGACTTATGATGTACCAGGTGAATCAATCGGAACAGACGGGGGAAGTGCACCATTCGATGCATCCAGTAGAACCAGGTTTCGTGCCAGATAATCAACAGCAAAAAACTGAATATTAAATAAGCCGGGCCATGCTTAAAAATATCCAGATACAGCGCCGTTTCACCGCGCATACCCATGGTTATGGAATAAGTTCCAATGGCTACGAATACCAGCAGAGTGACGAATGAATACCGAATTTCATACCAGACGCGTTCGTTTTTAAGCGGACGTAATTGAATACGAAACCGTTGAAAATAGGGCGCGCCCGCTTTCCAGAGCACCAGGAAGGCGAGTCCCGCTATCGGGTAATAGCGGATGCCGTTCATGATGGTCTGATGAGTCAGCAGCTTTAAAGTGCACATTAAGCCTGGTTCGCAGAATTCAGGTAACATTCCGTTTCTCCCGATCGGTATCCGTTTAAATCTTAGCAACCGTTTGTATGTTGTGATTGTACATCGGGCAACCACTCAATTCAACCGGATTGATAAATCCGAAAACGTGAAATTGTCCGGGTTTATCAATCCGGACCGGACTTTAAATGATTCTTGCGGTACCGAATCGGTGACATGCCGGTCTCGCGGGTAAACGCGCTGTGAAATGTCGAACGCGATTGGAAGCCGGAATCATAAGCCACGGTTAATACGGTTTGCTCCGGATGGGCAATCAACATCCGGCAGGCATGACGCACCCGAAAGCCGTTGATGTATCCGGCAAAATTGGTCTTCAGGTGATCGTTGAACAGCTCGGACAACTGGTGCGGAGTAATCCGGAGCGCGGCGGCCAATTGCGCCAGCGTCAAATCCTCCGTGAGATAGACTTGTTCCGTTTCCATTAAATCGGTCAGACGATTTACCAGTTCATCGCGATCGTGGCCGCCCAACTGGGAGCGACGATACTTTTCACGTCGCGAGACCCGACCCAGATGCAGCATCAGCTCAGGATGACGGCGTCGAACCAGGTATATCAATGGAATCAACAGGGCGATGCCGCCGTAGGTTATCACCGCCAGTTCGCGGGACAGGGTGAACATGGCGTACACTCCAATCGTGTTGATCACAAATCCGTATACGGCGAAGAATAACAGATACCGGACCGTCGCCTCGGTTTTTAACGCGTGTGGATGCAGTACGTGCCGTACGCTGTACAGGCTGAGAGCCAGATAAACGCTCAGATGCATAATCCCGGGCAGCATAATCCAGCGGTGCGCTATCAGACCACTGTGAATGAGTTGGTCCAGACGCTGTCGCTTCAACTCCGCACTTTGCAGATAATCGGGCAACAAATAGAGCAGAATCAAAATTGCCGGCAGAAAATGCGGGATTGCCCTGCGCCGGCTCAGAGCGGTGCCGGTGGTCATAATACGGAAGTAACCGGCCGCCAGTGGACCGATGGTGAACACCAGCACCAGATTCCACTCGAAAAAATGGATATAACCGACCATCTGGTGGCTCAATAGCAATCCGTTGTGCAACAGGATCAGAGCCAGAGCCAGAAGGAGCAGCGCCAGAATCCGCCCCGCCTGACCGGGACGGGACCAGAGTTCACCGATGGCAAACAGAAATGCCAGCGTGGCACTGAACAAGACAAATTGGGCCAGCATAGGGCTCATATCCCAGGCTGGCTGAGCTGGATGGCCTGTCAGCCGAATCACGCTCAGTCCCTGGGTGTTTATGTGACATAAGCCACCGTAGTCCTCATGCGCCGGATATAGGCGACCGAATGAAAGCCACAGGAGCCCGGATCAAAAAGTCGAATCTTAATCAAAAACCATGGATATTTGGGTCTTAGATGGTTACCATATAGAGAAGGGAGGCTATCATGAAACGTGTCACATATATCAGTAATTTTAATCGGCCGCTTACCACGGATGAAATTGAAAATATCGGAGAGGTTTCCATCCGGAACAACAAGCGCGATGAGCTGACCGGCGCTCTGTTCTGCTTTCGAAATATTTTTTATCAGATTCTGGAAGGACCGGAAGAGCGATTGGACGCCTGCTTTCAGCGCATCAGTGCCGATGATCGTCATGGAAACGTGTTCGTATTAAATACGGAACACAACATTGCCGAGCGCCAGTATCCCGAATGGAGCATGAAAACGGTCGTGCTGGATGAGAATACCGATTCATTGGTACGACCTATTAAAAATCTTTTGGCCACCATTACTCGCAATCACCGCATTCTGGAAAAGTATACGCCTCAAAAGGTGCTGGCGGCATTGCAGTCGGGCGATAACCCGGAAGAGATCAAACCGATTCTGGAAGAGAAGATCATCCTGTTCTCCGACATTGTGGGATCTACTTCGTTGTTGGAGGTTCTGGATATCGACTCCAGCGTGCGCTTGCTGGACCATTATTATCGTATCAGTACGGCCGCCATTGAAGAGACCGGCGGTGAAATTTCTAAACTGACCGGCGATGGCATGATGGCTTATTATAATGCGGATAAGGCCGATCAAGCGATAGAAGGCGCCATGCGCATCTTGCGTGACCTGGTGGAATTGCGCAACTCCGCAGGAACCGCCGATCCCGCTCGTTTGTTGTACACCGGGATTGGTATCGGCTGTGGAGTCGCGCTGGAATGCAACATCGGTTCGACCCTCGCCCGCGAATACACTCTGCTGGGTGATTCGGTAAATACCACCGCCCGATTGGAAGCCGTGACTCGTCGCGTAAAGCGCGGTCTGGTTTTTGATGAATCGCTGCGCTCACGCATTCAAACCAATAAATGGGAAACTGTTCGACTGGGAACGTATCTTCCCAAAGGCAAGCAGCAGAAAATCAGCATCTACAGCATCAAGGATCCGGCGGCGCATCTGCCGGTAAACAGTAAAGAATTGCTGCAAATGCTGCGATCCTTGCCAGGCGTGACTCGCCGGGGAAATGATGCGGCGTAGCTCGACCGGTATGCGCGCTTTAATAAAAGTTTTTCGCCGCTGTGGACTTTCGCCGGTCACACGGCACATCCGTGTACCGAGTGACCGTAGGCTCCGTCCCTGGAGCCTGACTCAAGTCCACAGCGAGCGAAAAACTACAACCTGCTCGCAAAGACAGGTCTCGCCTGAATGGACGTTGGTGTTATAGGTGCTTTGTTGCGCGGATAGAATCTCGTTTTTATATTTCCCACGCGTTTTTCTGGCGCGGGTTTTGCAATATTAGTACTATATACGGGGGCTGCCAACCCCTCCCCATACTTCCATTATACCACGACCCTGTGACATCAAGTTCGTATGTTTTGTCTGCCTTTTGGACACTACTTATCGGCAATAGGATTCTGGATCATCAGGTGTTTGCATTGCGTCCGCGTACTGCTACGGGTAAGCGAACGATAAGTTGACTCAATTTTGTTTGGATTTCATGAAATTTGCAACCCACGAAAAATTTCGAGTTGAGTGGCGCGCTGACATGGTGTAAAGTTGGTCAGACGAGGTAACTCGTCCGGGGGAATCTTTATATTGCGCCATGATAGATAAAGGT
>JAGRMX010000253.1 GCA_020441025.1 Leptospiraceae bacterium | reverse complement strand
CCAATGTACCCCGTTATGCGGATCGGGGTGATGGGACCATCCTGGATCGGGAAACCGCTCTGGTGTGGCAGAAGTGCAGTGCCGGTCAAACTTATGGACCGCGTCTGTGTTCCGGAACCGCTCTACAGGTGGACTGGTACGCGGCTCGGGAACAATGCCGGCAATTGAATCTGAATGGGGGCAACTGGCGACTGCCTTCCGAAAAGGAACTCCGGTCCATTATGGATTTCGCTCGCCAGGGGTTGCGAATCGATCAGAGCGTGTTTGCGGCCACGGCCCCTTTTCGCTATTGGTCCATGGATACGCGCATTTCAGCGGACGGTCTGGTCGGCACGGTCGTGGATTTTGCCGATGGTCTGGTGTATACGGAACAATATGATGATAAAAACTCTGTCCGCTGTGTCAGCACCGACCGGATTGATTATGATACGGGTCGTTGAATGTTTAAGGATCATTTTTCCACCCAGGCCGCCGATTACGCCCGATACCGCCCGCAGTACCCGTCGGAAATATTTAAGCTCATATTAGAGAACGTAACCAGGCGTGAGCTGGCCTGGGATTGCGCTACCGGGAGTGGACAGGCGGCACATACTCTGGCTGCGCATTTTCGGCGCGTCATTGCCAGTGATGCCAGTTCCAGTCAGATCGCTCATGCGTTACCACCCGTCGCCAATGTAGAGTATCGCGTTTTTCCGGCGGAACAACCGGAGATTCCGGCCGGTTCTGTGGATTTGATTACGGTAGCGCAAGCGCTGCATTGGTTTGAGTGGGATTCTTTTTACCGGGCGGTCCGAACGGTTGCGCATCCCCGGGCATTACTGGCTATCTGGGGATACGGTATCAATCATATCGAGCCGGGGCTGGATGAGCTCGTGCTACATTTTTATAATGATCTGGTAGGTACTTATTGGCCGCCGGAACGAAAGCTTATCGAATCGGAGTACGATGAAATCCCGTTTCCCTTTGAGCGTATTCCCGGACCGGAAATTGAAATGAGCAAATGCATGACGTCGGCAGATTTCCTGGGTTATCTGGGCACCTGGTCCGCCGTGGTTCGCTATCGCGCCGCGCACCAATCCGATCCTATTACACTGATTGCGGATGAATTGCGTTCGCGCTGGGGCGATGCGCCGCGCAAGGTCTACTGGCGTTTTTTTTATCGCCTGGGTCGGGTGCATTCATAATGCTGATAAATCATGTCATCGGTCGCATCCATTCATCCGCGTGAAATTCGCGCACTGCTCAAGAGCAATACAATCGCGCCCAATGAATGCATGCGTTTGATGCTGCGCTGGAATGGATGGCACGTTCCGGCCGAACTGTTGCATTCCGCACTGGCCGGTCCCGATCGAGCCGAGGCCGCCGAGTACGAAATCTTTTCGGATGCGGATGGCGCCCGCACGGCGGGGTACACGATCGGCAGCGGTAGTGGTACCTATTTAAATGTGGATGGATTGCGATTGTTTGAAAGTGCCGGCACTCATGATCGTCTGATAGTGGATCCCGGTGATGAACCTTTTGATTACGCCGGCGAAGCATTGATTGAAATGCGTAGACTGGCCGGTGCCGTGCGACTGGAAAACACGCTCAATCACTTTGCCGCTGAGATGAGTAAAACAAACCGGATGGCCTCCGAAGAATCCGTAGAATCAGTCGACGAAATATCTGAGAGCCGGGGGCACGATAAAGAGCACGATCTGGCCGCGCGAATTGCCAGGTATGCGAGCTTTTTTATTATCCTCGAGAAGGTAGACGGCCAGCTTTATTTGAGTTTTGCTAACGATCAAAATGGAACGCCGCTGGCGGCTATCTGTACGGCGGCGGATGCCGCCCATGCCTATCAGCAACATTTACTCGCCAGGGTTGCCGTGCATGATGCGAGTGACGCACCGCCTGCTCTTTCAATCGTAACGATTGCAGGCTATGAGTTATTTACACGATTATTAAGCATGCCCGATTGTACCGGCGCCGTGATCAACCCGGCCGGGCCGGTACCGCCGTTGTACATTCCACGTCGGTACTTTGCCCGGATAGCTGAAGCCGTCGAAAAAGATTGATCGGTTTCAGAATCGGTTTATGCAATCCAGGATAATTTTCAGTCCGTACCCGGATAGTATCGAAGTCTTACTGTAGCGCCTGGATGATACGTTGCTCAATTTGACGGTACAATTGAACGGTTTTCTCAATCACTTCCGGAGGTAATTGCGGCGCGGGCGGTCGTTTATTCCAGCCGGACGCTTCTACGAAATCGCGCACATATTGTTTGTCATAGCCGGGCGGATTGCTACCGGGCGCATAAGTATCCACATTCCAGTAGCGTGAGGAATCGGGCGTCAGAATTTCATCGATCAGTACGATTCGATCGTTCAACAGGCCGAATTCGAACTTGGTATCACATAATAATATTCCCCGGGATTGCATGCGCTCCGCCGCAAAAGTGTAAATGGCCAATGAGATGGTCCGCAGTCGCTCCGCCAGTTCCGGACCCAATTGCGTACGCATCAAATCAAAATCGACATTCTCATCGTGATCACCGATAGGCGCTTTGGTTGCGGGTGTAAAAATTGGTTCGGGCAAGCGATCCGCCTGGCGCAATCCGGCCGGTAATTTGTGACCGCAGATGGCGCCGGTCTTTTGATAATCCTTCCAACCCGAGCCGGCCAGATAACCGCGTACCACGCATTCAAAGTCGATTCGTTCCGTTCGTTTCACCAATACGGATCGTTCTACCAGCGCGGGATGGTTTTGAAATGGGGGCGGGAAGCGGCCTGCGTCCGAGGTGATCACATGATCGCTGAAATCGTAGCGCTCTTCGAGTCCCGATGCGCGAATCGCTTCAAACCAACGATTGGAAATGCGCGTCAGTGTTTTGCCCTTGTCCGGCACGGGCTGATCGAACACCACATCGAAGGCCGAAAGCCGATCGGTGGCCTGAATGAGCATATGTTCGTCATTGATAAAATACAGATCGCGGACCTTGCCGCGATAATCCGGTGCCGGAAGCATGTTCTGATTCATATCATAAATAGCTTATTTTGATTGGTTTGCTTTGCAATGAATTCTCTGCGGGTACGGTTTACCCGGCGGGCCACCTGTAACAGGCTGTGCGCTTCTCCCGCTTTCGAAAGTGTGCCCGGACAATCGTCGGCCACTTCTTCCAGTTCCGCCCGGCTGGCGAAAGTGGAAGGCCAGAAAGGAAAGCTACTGCATTGCAACGGTCGAACGGGATAGATTGCACAACGGTTATCCTGATCCAGGAAGTAACAGGCGCCACCGGTTCGGTGGACATGATAACCGTTTTCGCGGGCCTGGATCAGTCTTTGTTTGAGCGCCGCGAACCTGGTCCGGTTCAATCCCAGAAAGGATTGGATGTTTTGCATATCTTCATCGGAGAAGTACACGCTGCCTGGACCCCGACAGCAATTACCACAACCGGTACAACGAAATCGAAATTGGTCCGAATCCGGAACAACCGACTTCAAATGCTGAACTGTGGTAGTTTCAAAATACGGATCACCCATAGAAATGCGCCATATTTTGCGAAGCGGCTCGGAAATCATGCGGAATTCACTTATGGAAATCCGCTTTTTGGGCGAATCAATGAATGATGGACCTGCATACAATGCTCGAAACGAGCAACAGAGTATCCTCTCGCACCGGTGCTGCGGATTTTTTCAGCGCCCCGATGGGTGCCGGTGAGAATGCCACGGGTAAAGCTCCCGGTTTATTCGCGGATTTTTTGCGAAATCATCAGAGCAATCAGATGGCAATCGGTCCGGACCCTTCCGGGCCGGTACGATTCGGTCCGGCAGACCACCAGACAGCCTACACGACGGAAACCCGCGATTCTCAGGCCGGTTCGTATGCTTATAACTCGCCGGTAAACCCTGAATCGGCCACCCGGCCTGACCGGCAGGATCCCGGTTATGATACCGGTCGGACAACTCCGGCATCCGGTCAATCTGAAACCAGACCAGAGCGAGCGGATTCCGGGAACCGATCGAATGCGACCGAACGGCGTACCGAAGCACAAACACCTGAGGATAGAGCGTCCGCAGAACGAGACGCAGCCCATAAGCAGGAAGAAGCGGCTCGCAACGATGCGGCCAACAATGAAGCGTCGCGTAACAACGCGGAAAAGCAATCGACTCGTGATGAAGCGGAACGAGTGGGTCGTAAGTCCAAACCCGCAATCGAAGACTCTGAATCGGAAAGCCGTAATCGCCGTACCGCCGACACAGTAACCCTCGAAACTCAGAGCAAAAAAGCGAATGCCTCCAATTCCGGAAATGAAAAAGCTGAACTGGAATTGAAGCGTTTATTACACCAGCGTGGTGGCGTACATCCGGATGACTTTGATGCCATTCAGGTGGCGGCTACCAATGGTGCATTGAGTGCGCGTGATTTACGTAATCTGAATAAGTCGGTTCCGGCCGAAGATTCCGCCGGTCATTTACTTCAAAGCGGTGAAAAACAACATCGCGTGCGAGGTCCCATGCTGGCCGGTGGCGATCAGATATCGGAATCCGAAGGCGAGAAGCATTCCCGCATGGCGTTTACCGCCAAATCATCCTTAGCCGATTCCGAAATCCGATTAAAAACAGGTGTTCCCGGATCAACATCCGGCGAAGCAACAATCAAAGAACGATCGGATCATACGAAACAGGCGCCCGCTTCCGGCAATCGGTCATTTCATATTGAAGATTTAATTCGCGAGCAACTCGATCCGGAGAAATGGAAAGTGCAGAGCGCGCCTCGGAGCCGGGAACAATTGAATGAAATCCGGGACGGCCTGAATCGGGACGGAGTGTGGGACTCGGTGCGTACCGACGTAAACCCCTCCGGTCGCTCCACTCAGAACAAGCAAGGTGAGTCGGGTGGGGAAGAACGACGGGGACAGATGCGTCAGGGATCCAACCACGCGATTGATTCGGTACGTGGAACGGAAAACAACGTGCAGGGTAGCAACACCGCCAATCAGAATTCGTTCTTAAATCAAATCTCAAATCGTCAGAATGATACGGCCCAGCTGGAAGCGAATCGCAAGTTAATGAATTCACTGGTACAACAGGCCCGGGTAAACGTGCGCAGCGACGGATCTTCGACTGCCAGCATTCGACTGAACCCGCAATCCCTCGGCCATATGACTCTGAATCTGCGTCTGGAAAACAATCAGATGACCGCGCAGATCCTGGTGGATAACCAATCGGCTCGACAGATTATTAAAAACGAAATGGAACATCTGCGCGCGGAACTGCAACGCCAGGGCATTCAGGTGGAAAACGTCGTAATCCGCGTACGCGACAATCAGGCTTTTCAGTTTCAGGGTGATGAAAGCCAACTTTCCGGCCAGAATATGCAGAATGGACAGTTTGACAGCGAACCCGGTAACGATCGGCCGGAGGATTTCGCCGGCAATGCAGGCCCGATTCATGTAGAGCATACGCAGGGAATGGAATCGGAATATGAACCCGATATGACACCGGCCAATCGATCGGTGATGG
>JAGRMX010000252.1 GCA_020441025.1 Leptospiraceae bacterium | reverse complement strand
GCTGACTGTTGGGCACGTGAATGATGCGGCCGGTGCTCTGACCGCCTTCACTACGGGGATTGACCTCGATCATGGAAAAATCCAGCAGCCGGATCTCAATCACATCGCCGGTCATTTCATTGATTACAATCCGATTGCCCATGGTAAACGGGCGACGTAGAACGATATAAAACCAGCCGGCAATGTTCAGAATCAATTCTTTGAGTACAATCAGTACGCCGGCCCCGAAAATGCCCAGGATGGCCAGTACTCCGCGTAGCGAAGAAATCCACAGGGGCAACAGTAGCCACAGCGTACAGAACAACGCTATGTACATACTCGACAATCGCCAGCGTAACAACGCGCTGCGATTATTCAGCCGGCGTTTAATGATTATTAGAATAAATAATCGTACACCGAATACGATTCCGATCAGTACAATCGAGAAAAACAGCTGCTCAATCAGCTTGAAAAAGTCCAGGCTGGAATTGTCTTGCAGTAGCTTGTCCAGATCAAACATATGCATAAATCCGCACCACGGTCAGGTTATGAAAATGTGATTGACCTTTTGTCGGCCAGTCGCTCTATTTTCGCCAGGGGGAATCATTCAGCCGCATTCTCCGGAATGCAACCGAACATATCTACCCGTATCGCAGGAGTCGCAAATGAAATCCACACGTTTCGCAACCTTTTTTGCTTTATTGTTGATTATTTTTTTCTTACCCCAATGCGGATACAATGACATCCAGCGCAATGAAGAGTCCGTAAAAGCGGCCTGGTCGGAAGTATTGAACCAGTACAAACGCCGTTACGACCTGATACCAAATCTGGTCAATATCGTTAAAGGATATGCGGATCACGAGAAAGAGACGCTGGAAAGAATCACCGAAATGCGTTCCCGCATCGGTTCCATGCAGGCCACGCCCGAATTGATCAATGATCCCCAGGCATTTCAACGCTTTCAGCAATCCCAGGCCGCCATGGGCAACGCTTTATCCCGATTGCTGCTCGTAGTCGAGAATTATCCCGATTTGAAAGCCAATCAAAATTTTCGCGACCTGCAGGCTCAATATGAAGGCACCGAGAATCGGATTGCCGTCGCGCGAAATCGTTATATCAAAGCCGTGCAGGAATACAATACGTCCATTAAAACATTTCCCAATGTCATCACCGCGCGCATGTTCGGGTTCGCGGAAAAGCCCACCTGGCAGCCGGAAGAGAGTTTTGAAGACATCAGTCGTCCGCCGGAAGTGAACTTTGACGACGAGCCGGCTCCGCAATCCGATAATTCCGATGCGGCCCCCGCCCAACCGCAATAAACTGATTGATTTTCAGGATACCGGCATATATCAGAAAGAATGAGTATTTGCAGCAGAACAAGCACAACACAGCGGTGCAATTCAGTAACTCATATAAAACGGCAGCCCGGAAATCTGCGGCATTTTGTGTTACCCAACTTTGTGACACCAATTGTGATGTTCTGCATGCTGGTGGCAGCCGTATGGCATCCCATCAATGCTCAGGATCTAATTGAACTGCCTGAGCTGACCGGTAGAGTTGTCGATCAAACCGGTACTCTGACCGCTTCCCAGCAACAACAACTGGCCGGGAAGCTCAAAGAGTTTGAACGCGCCGAAGGCAGTCAGGTGGTGGTGGTAATCATTCCAACTACCGAACCGGAAGCCATCGAACAATTCACCATTCGCCTGGCTGAAGCATGGAAAATCGGAAGGGAAGGCGTGGATGACGGTGTCATTCTGCTGGTCGCGAAAGACGACCGTAAGCTGCGCATCGAAGTCGGTTATGGTCTCGAAGGCGCCATACCCGATGCCATCGCCAAACGCATCATCGCGGATATTATAGTACCGCATTTCAAGCAAGACGACTACTACGCCGGTATTGATGCCGGAGTGGATGCCATCCTGGCACGCATTAAAGGCGAACCCTTGCCGGAAGCTTCCGGTGAACTATCCGATGAAGGTGGTAGTGCCGGCGACGGCATGAGCACCTACGCCAGCGGCGCGGTGGTAATCATTGGATTCATAGTCGGCATATTCTTGCGCGCCACCGGTTCAATGGGGCGCCAGATTGTGGGCGCCATGATTTTCGGCGCTGTAGTTTTCGTGGTGGCCTTCCTGGTTCTCTGGCTTCTTTCCCAATCATTGTACTATGCCTTTCTCGGTTTTATGTTCGCCGCTTTTGCCGGGCGCGGACGTGGCGGTGGAATCGGCGGGGGCGGATTCAGCAGTGGCGGCGGTGGCGGTTTCAGTGGCGGAGGCGGCAGCTTCGGAGGCGGCGGAGCCTCCGGAAGCTGGTAATCAAAAATCTCGCTCTGTAAATCGACCTCTGAGAATCGACTTCTGTAAACTCCGTCTACGCCGCTCGCATCGAGCTCGGCTACTCGCGACCCTGCCGACGGCGCTTGTCCTGCGCAATGCGCCTGTACTTTTTCTGCAATTGTTTCTGATTGCGTTTGCGTTCGGATCTCACATGGCCGCTCTCACCGGACGCTTCTCGCATACGATTCAACAGCAGGGCCTCTTCACGTTGCAGCTTGTGATAGCTACGCAACCGACGTGCATGTAATCGTTCTTCCGTTATCGCGGATTGAACGGCGCAACCGGGCTCCTGTTCGTGCCGGCAGTCGCGAAAGTGACAGGACTGCGCCAATGCCTCGATATCCGGAAAGGCCGAATCGGTCGCCTCGGTAACCGTGTCCTCCACCCATATTTGCCATTCACGTAATCCGGGCATATCCATTATAGTACCGCCGCCGGGAACCGGAAATAAACGTCGCTCGGTAGTGGTATGCCTGCCCCGGGAGTCGGCCGTTCGATTGGCGCCGGTAAGCATGGTTTGTTTTTCGAGGAGCGCGTTGATTAAAGTAGATTTTCCGACACCGGATGAACCCAGACAGATGACACTCCATTGATTTGCGCGAACGATATCGCGTAGATTTTGTATGCCGCGCCCTTGCAACGCGCTGATGGCAAATACCTCCCCGGTCATCAGGGTCTGCATTTCGGTGGTGCGCTGCTCTAAAAGTTCCGGCGAAAGATCGGCTTTGTTAAGTACGATGAGCGGTCGCACGTTCTGTCTGCGCACCGCCGCTATCAATCGTTCCATACGAGCGGGATTATAGTTCTGATCCAATCCCATTACCAGAAAGGCCGCGTCCACATTCGCCGCAATGCGTTGCTCCTGTGTCTGGCGGCCCGGAACTTTGCGCGAGATGGCGTTTAACTGCGGCACAATCGATTTTAAACTGAGCGGATCGGCCGGTCCGGTTTCGCCGCAGAGCACCCAATCGCCCACGCAGGGTATCCTTGATTTTTGATTCACTATGCGCGCCGGCCATTCCGTCCGACCATCGTGAACGCGCAGACGATCATGGCTGACAAACGTAACGCGACTCAATCGCAATCGTTCGATACTTTCCGACTGTCGTTCCTCATCCGCAACGGCCGACAGGTTTTCGGGAACGAGCGGCGGGTTGGCAAGATTAACAATGATCGGATTTGACGGAAACTCTTCCGCCAATAATGCTTCTAAATTTCGAGCCAGCAGCTCATTCCAGCCCAGTTCCAATAAATGTGAGTCAGTATTTTTCATGTTTGATCCCTTAAGCAGACCACTATTGAAGTAGCCTGGAGTGATGATTTCATGCTAAGGCAATCGTCCACCCGACCCGTCATTGCGGCGGGTTGCATCTGGCGAACGATCGAGATCAAACAATCATAAAAAGAAGTTATAAATCGCACCGGACACAATGTACGGGCGATTGAAATCAGAGAGATAGTGCCGAATTCACGGAGGATTGTCAATCCATATTCGGTGAGTACCAATCGGAAAGATCGAAAAAGACCTTTACAGATCCGGAAGCCCTGTTATAATTTTTTCGAATGGCCGCCAGGTTCAACGGATGAAATCCCAGAAGAAACGGCGTACGCATATATATCTCACACCCTGCATTTCACGAATGCATTTGCGCAATAGCTACCGGACGGGTCCCGTTCGCAGCGGACGATTTGCGTACTTATTTGCTCTGGTCTGTAGCATAGCGATTATCGTTTCCTGTAGCCCTCACGACACGGATTGCATCGAGTCGGACCCGAATTGTAATTTTTTACTTACGTACTTTACATTCAACGACATCTTCAATACTTCCGGACAGTTTAATATTCTGACCGATAGCGGACAAACTTCCTGCGCGTCCGGTGCTTCGGGTGATATGGTGCGAATGACCTGTCCCCAGACCATCGTCGGACAGGATGGCGATTATCCCGCCGCTCCGAATGCTTTTCAGCTGAGTGTTTCCGACAGTGGTTTCACTATTACCGACATTGTTACCGGATTGGTCTGGGAACGTTGTTCCAAAGGGCAAACCGGTACGGGTTGTTCCGGCGTGGCCAGTTCCACCGAAACACAGGCCCAGGCCGATTCGTATTGTTCGACACTTACATTGGCGGGCCGAAGCTGGCGCCTGCCCTCCATACGCGAACTGACGCTTTTTCCCGATTATGAACATGCCAATCCGGCGGCGGATGATAATGATGTGAATAATTATTATCCGAATCAGCCCGGTAATGCTTCACCCGATTTTTTCTGGTCCAGCACAGCGCATCAAACTTCACCGGGAAATTATTTTGCGCTGGATATGCGCGACGGAGTCATCAACAGTCAGGTTTCGGGCAGCGGTCGTTTTGTTCGCTGCGTTTCCGGAACCCAATATCCCGACCCGATTTATGTAAATAACAACAACGGCACCGTTTATGACCGTCGTTCCAATCTACTGTGGTCGCAATGCAGCATGGACAATACCGGAACGGGAACATTGCTTGATTTTTCAGCCGGATGTTCCGGCACAACCGGAACGCGGCAATGGGTAAACGCCATTTCCGATTGTGAAAATCTGATGCTGGCCGGCCGAACCGATTGGCGCCTGCCCGGAATACGTGAATTAAACAACATCGTGAATTTCAATTCCGGCGCATCGCCTTATATTGATGGCAGTTTCTTTCCCAATACTTCCGGAATTGAACACTGGAGTTCCACAACTTCTCCGTTAAATGATTCCAGTGGAATGGCCATAAATTTCGGTGACGGATTAACCGCAACCGGAGCAAAAACGCTCTTTCATCGCGTACGTTGCGTGGCCACCGGCCCTTAAATCAATCTCGCTGATCGATATTTTTGAATCCGGTTTTTGCCTGCATTGTGAGTGGTTTTTGCCTGCATTGTGAGTGGTTTCGTCTGCATTATTGGTAGTTTCTGCCCGCATTACTTGCGTTTTAATGTACCACTAATTTTGGATGCTCGGCGTTTCGGCTATCATACGATTGTACCAATCGATTTCTATCGTGTCGATACCGTGCAATACAAGCCGGGCTTCTTCCGCTGACATCTGTTCAAAAAAATGCAAACCGGCCGTCAGCATGGCGTAGCCGACTTCGAGACCGGCGCGTTCTTCCGCCGTATAAATGTCGGAACGATCCTGCATGATTTCGCGGGAATGCTCCATGATCT
>JAGRMX010000251.1 GCA_020441025.1 Leptospiraceae bacterium | reverse complement strand
AATATCGAACAGTTCTATAAAGCGCTGATTGACCTGCACAATTCGAGCATCGGCGGTCAATATAGCTTCCGCCATCGGCGAATCCTGATTTATGCTGATGGTCGGTACGCGTTGCATTCTGGTACGTCGATTGTGGTTACGTAGTCTGGCATCGGGCCGCTTCTATCCATAGAATCACAGTCCGACAATCCGCTATGGCAGATTGTCAGGGCTATTCCGCCGCGTCCGTTCCATCCAGTATAAAATTGCGCTTTGAATAAACGGACGCCAGCCCGCTGAACACGGCTCGCTGCCAGTTCACGCGCTCGTTATAGATCAATCGCACAATTGCATCCCGATCAAGAGCTTTATTTAAAAAGTATACGATACAGGGCAAGGTGGCCGAATTCAGAAAAGACAAACCGCCGAACCGGATACGAATTTCCGCCTGTCCGGCGTATTGCATGACCTTGTCCAGAAAAGGATTTAAAAAGACTTCCGGATGCGGTTGGTCGCTTTTGCCGCTCCAACGCAAATCGACACAATTCTCTTTCGGCATGCTTACATCGATGTGTAAATCCGCCACATGCAGGGAATTCATTCGAGCCGTATCAAACTCCGCGCACTTCTACGGAATTCATTTTCTGCAAGCGCACCACATTGGCCATGGCCCGAAAGGAGGCCTGTTGCCATTTTAAAGAACTACGATACAGTATTAACCCGGGAATGTTCTGGCGATGCAGATCGCCAATAACCCGGATGATGGGCGGCACTGTGGACGAATTCATATAATCCAGGCTGCTGAAATCCATTTCAAGACTGTACCCATTCTGCGCGGCCGTTTTTACCGCCCCATTCAAATAAGTATCCAGTACGGCCGCCGGATCGGCATCGACCGATTTTCCGACCCACTTGAGTAGCAAGCGCTGGCCGTCCGCATCCACCGAGGCATCAATCTTTAAATTTCCCTGCTCCAGACTCTGCATAAACACATTCACCGCGTCATTATATCTTTCGAGACGCATATACCGTGAGAATAGAATCCTGCTCCACAAACTTCAGATTGTATCCGCCTTCATAGGCAATCCGATACAATCCCAGACCGCTATCGCCCGGAATGGGATTATTGGCTATTTCCAACAAACGATCGGTATACAATTTTTCCGGGTTCCGACTATCCTGGATGGCCTGCAATATTTCGCGGAATCGACTCAGGTTCGCACCGGGACTCAATGCGTTGGCCACAATGATCTTCACTTCATCCTGACCTATATCCAGCGCGAATTGCACGGCGGGCATGTCCGAGTTATGAAATCCGTATTTAACGGCGTTTTCCAGTAGCTCGGAAGCCACCATCACGGTTGCGTTCACCAGCGTCTCACCCTGATTGCGCACTCGCTCATCTTTGCTGATGGTTTCGCGGATGCCGTTGATGGTTTCCCACATGGGCGGAATACTGAATTCTATGTGAAACGGTTCGGGCATATGCATCGCCGGAAAGCCAGGCACCTTGATTTGTTGCAATTAATCGGTCAAGGTTTCTTTAGTCGGCCGCGGCGAATCGGAGTACATCCGAAGGTTCGGGAAGATTCTTACAGTAATGCTACCGGAACATTACAATCCACCGTATCATGCGAGCGAATACATTGTTGGGATGATCATGTAATCAACGCCCCGATTCTATAAGTACATTAAAACTACAGGGATGTGTTTATCAGCTAAAATCTAAGAGACATAAACTCAAAAAACGAAAAGAAATCATGAAACTCGCCCATATCATGGAATTCCAATGAAAAAACATTGACCGTTCCACTCCCGGCATTATGAAAATGCTGGCAATCATGAGGCTCCGGGAATATAATCAGATCGGTAAATACTTCCGGACTCTACGCATCATACTCGGAACACGCGATCCGCATACGGTCAATGGCAAAATCACCGGCAGTCTATTGCGATTGGTTACCGTTTTTACTTTTCTATCGATCGCCATTCTAACAATAATCCTGTATACGCGCTTCTCGATACAGTTAAAATCCCGGGCGGATCGATTGATTAACTTCACCGCTCTGGCTATCGCCCAACCGCTATGGGATTATGATAAAAATACGTATGCCGCTATTATCGATGCCGTAGCATTGGATCCGGCCATTACCTATATACGCGTAACCGACGATAACAATACCATACTTATGGAAACCGGTGATGTCGAGCGCTTCAGTCATTTAACCGTGCGAGAAACGGTTCGTCGGGGTGATCGCGCTATCGGCACGGTACGCATCGATTTTACTCCGCTACCCCTGTTGATGGACGTGGCTACGAACACGCTACTCAATTTTCTGGCTGTCGGTTTCATTTTTTCAGTCTTACTGGTATTTATTTACAACACGCTGGAAGGATTGGTACACACGCCATTGACGCGCCTGATGCGCAGCGTTGAAAATATCGGCCGGGGAAATCTGGATCAAAAAGTAATCCTGCAAACCGACGATGAATTCGAAAAACTGGCCGGCGCTTTCAACGGCATGTTGGTTCGCCTGCGCGAGTATCAGGATCGGATGATCATCGAAAGTCAATTGCGGCGAGAAATGGAAGTGGCCCGTCAGATTCAAACCGCCCTTTTACCGGACGATCTATCCAATGATTATTTCGAAATTGCCGCATCCATGCGACCGGCCGAGACCGTCGGCGGCGACTATTTTGACGTAATCCAGGCGGCCGGCAGTCTGTGGTTCATCATCGGCGACGTTTCCGGACACGGAGTGACTTCCGGATTGATCAGCATGATGGCCCAGACCGCCATCTCAACGGCCATTACGGCCAATCCCGGCATAGCCCCCGCACAATTACTGAGTTTAATTGATAAAATTCTTTCAGAAAATCTGCGCAAAATGTCGGAAGATCGCTATATGACCATCACGCTTTTTTGCAGCACCGACGGGAACATTGTTGATTTTACCGGATTGCACCAGGATATTCTACTGTTTCGGTCGAGCGACAGCAAGGTGGAAACCATAGCAACGGACGGCATCTGGATCGGTTTACGCGACTTGAGTATTGATGCCGGCGCGGCAATGATCGGGCAAAGATTGCAGGTGCAATTGAACGATGTACTGGTGTTATATAGCGACGGCATCACTGAAGCCATGAATGTAAACGAAGAGATGTACGGTGAAGATCGGTTGCTTACGGTGTTAAACCGCCACGGAGCCGGTTCGGCCCGTGCAATTCATGATGCCATCGTTGGCGATGTACAGGCCCACCTGCATACGCAACATGATGACATTACCCTGATGGTACTGAAAAGAAAATGAACGCGCAACCAACCGAATCGAAACCCGCCTCATCCGAATCGGGTGCCGCGCAGAATCCTCCGTCCCGAACGGATTTTAAATCACATACCGATACCGGCGACGCCCACATCCCGCAAAAAACCTCAAAAAGCCGACCTGCGTGGCAGTACATTGTATGGGCCATCCTGGCGGTCGTCTTCGTACTGTTTGTCACCGTCTTTGAGATTTACACCCACTATGCGGTAAAACAGGAAAACGATCGCTACGCTCAGTTAATGCAGGATTTTCTCTGGAATTTGAACACCCGGGGCGCGGAAGAAAGCCTGACCCTCATCGCCCACGCGGCCGGCTATCCTTCCATTCGACTGTTAAAGGACAACGGACAGGAATTCATTCAGGTGCGGAATCCGGACGCCCTGGGGACGCTTTCGAAACTTCTGCGCTACGCGGCATTGGTACGCATCAACACGACCACCAGTCCGGTCAATTATCGCGGCCAACCGATCGGACAGTTGGAAACACGCTGGGTTAACACGAACATTTACGTTTACATGTACGCGCTGGTAATGGTCGCTTTATTGGGGTTGATTGCGCGCTATTATTTAAGTATTATCGAAAACCGTCGCGCACTCGCGGCCAAGAACTCGGAGTTGAATCAGGAAATTACCGAGCGCCGACGCGCTATGGAACAGGTACAGAACTTAAAGATTCAACAGGACGGCGATTATTTCCTGATGACATTACTGACCAGACCGCTGACCGGCGACCATCACCGCAGTGAAACCGTAACGGTGCAGAGCCTGGTAAAAGAGAAAAAGCAATTTGTTTTTCGACAACGTCATGCCGAAATCGGCGGCGACATATGTATCTCGCATTCGCTTGAATTGTACGGACGACCTTACACGGTTTTCATCAACGCGGATGCCATGGGTAAATCCATGCAGGGAGCCGGTGGCGTCCTGGTGCTGGGTTCGGTATTCAAAACCATAATCGATAGAACCCAGCAAACGCACCAGGGTCGACATACGTATCCGGAACAGTGGATCAATCATACTTTCGTAGAACTGAACACCGTGTTCGAAAGTTTTGACGGCAGTATGCTGGTCTCTTGCGTGCTCGGATTGATCGATGATATGAGCGGACTTTTGTATTATATCAATGCCGAGCATCCCTTCAGCGTTCTGTATCGCGATGGTCGCGCCGTTTTTACCGAAGATCAACTCAGCTTTCGCAAGCTGGGTGTTTCCGTTCCGGGCGCCAACCAGGAAGTATGGGTGCGGACCATGCAGCTGCAACCGGGCGATGTAATGATCCTGGGATCGGATGGCCGCGATGATTTGATCATGCGCGACGAAAGCGGGGAGACTTATATAAACGAGGATGAGCGTTTATTTCTGACGACCGTGGAACAGAGCGAGGGACAGATACAGGCGATTTATGATCGCATCCATGCCTGTGGAGAGCCCATGGACGACCTGTCTCTGATGCGACTGGCCTACCTGGAAGAAGGCGTGGGCGGAAAACCGGATTACAAACCGGATGCGATTGCCGCTTACGCCGACGCCCGCAAAGCATTCTTAAATGAAAACTACGAATCCGCTTTACAATTGCTGGAACGCGCCCATGCGTTGGACTCCACATATCCGGAGCCTTTACGTTTACTTACTAAACTGCTGTTAAAATCCAAAAAATATGCAGAGGTGATTGAGTCGGCCTTAAAATATCATGAATTGAATCCGGCCGACGGTGATTTTCTGTATATCCTGTCATACGGGTTCATGAAAACCGGCGCTTATCGCCGGGCCGCGGATTTCGGCGAACGCTTACGATTGCGCATGCCCGATCATCTGAAAAATCTTATGAATCTGGCGGAAGTGTATCTCGCGCTGGGAAATATCGAACGAGCGCGAAAAATGATTGAAAAATCCCTCGAACTGGATACTGAAAATGTCAGAGCGCGCAAAATTCAGGAGAAATTGAATGCATCAATCGCAACCGGCATTACTACGTAGATTAAATCGAGCCTATCATCTTATGCAATCATATTCGCGATTCATTTGCGTTGCGCTGCTCATCGGATTTCTATTGTCGGCCTGCGGAGACTCGGCGGATGAACCACCGCAGGATCAAAGCGAAGGCAACAGCAGCGGCGTATTCGATCAGTTCAAACAATGCTACGGTGACGGCGATAAAATCATCAATCTCACCACCCTGAACTGGCAGCCGTACATCGGTGTGGATATGCGCAATTACGGTCCCATACATGAACTGGTGG
>JAGRMX010000250.1 GCA_020441025.1 Leptospiraceae bacterium | reverse complement strand
TTCCGGTGTGCCGTAAATATCTTCGTTTTCGCCTTTGCTGATGGCAATTTTGCGGAGTAGTAGCTTTTTCAAAAGTAAGCGTCGCGCTCCCTCCGGTAGCTCCAGAATTTCTTCCGGAGTAAGCACTCGTCCGGCCTGATTGGCGTACTGTAATTCGGATTTCATCAATGTAATATTGCCCGAACGCGCGTAAATTTTTTCATCTTTTGTGTCCGAACTATAAACATAATTACGCATGTCATGGTACGCGCCGATAAATGCATTCATTGGTCCACCGCAGGATGCGCCCGCCAGAGTCGGAAGGATCACAATGCAGGCGGCGAACGTATTTTTATTAAATTTACCAAACATATTCTTTAATATTTTTAACATAATCTTGTATTCCATTAGCGCACGTTTCATATATCGGCGACGCCTCGCTTTCGAGTTGATTTGCGCATCGGTTTTTTTGCATTCCTTTTTGATTTTTTAATTAATCTGCGTTAGAACACGCCTCGCATGACATGAATGCGCAGCGGCGGTTTTGTTTTTCGTTTTAAATCGCAAAAAAGATTCCCTCTTCTTGTTTTTAAACATATCATTCTGTTTTGCTTGCGTACATTTTAAGGAACGTGAATTGCGGGCATGATAAAAAATAGAAAAGTGCGTCAAGCGGTGATAATCCGGATGTTTCGTGCAGGCGAATTGAATAAAAAATAAAAGGGAATGTTAATCAGTTGCGAAGTGACGGTCGAAATTAATTCGAATCGCTCCGGTAAAAATGAAATAGAGAAACGTTACTAAAATAAGCGGGTTGAGTTAACTATATGAAGGGTTTTGGTCTGGCGGTTTCGGTCGCATGGGTTGTATTTTTGATAATCGGTTCCGGTGGTTGCGCTCAAAATGACGGGCTTACCGAGGAACAGCTGACGCAATTTAATCAGGCGCAGGCATTGTATCGCAGTAAAAAGTTTCAGGAAGCCGAAGAACGACTGAATAGTTTGCGTGAAGCCCGGCCGGACTCAATGGAAGTGGCCGTGTTGTTTGCGCGTATAAAATTTTTTACAAGAGAATTCGCCGCGGCCGAAGCGGTGCTTGTGGAACAACTGGAATCGGACGCGGACAATCCGTACGTCCTTATGTGGCTGGGAAAGACCATCGCGGTAGATCCCGAGCGTCAGGAAGAAGCCGCCGAAAAGTTTCGACTGATTCTGGAGCGCGACCCGGAGAACTACATGGCTCATTACTATCTCGGGCGTGTTCTGGAGTCGCAACGCAAAATCAAACCCGCCCTGTTGGAGTATCAAACCGCGTTGGGTATGGAATATCAAATATCAAAAGTGCATCTGCATATGGGGCGTTTATTTCACGGCCTGCGAATGAACGACCGGGCGCAGCAACATTTCGGACGTGTGCGCGAAATCGATGTAAATCCCAATGATATGGAACTTATCCGCCATGTACTGGCAGACGGCGGAGACGCCGGGAGTGAGGAGCAGGAATAATACAATTTGAATAATTATGAAGACTTCGCGGATAAAATATAACGTGGGCCGCCGTAGCCGATGTCCGGTGCTTGTATCGGTACTGATCTGCGTCGCTATGGGATTGCCGTTGGGCGCGCAGGATGCCGGTCGCATGGGATTGGCGGAAGCGGAGCGCATAGCCGAGTCCAACAGCTTCGATTTGAGAATTTCGCGCGCCGAACTGGCGGCCACGGACGAGGCGCTGGATGGTCGCTTTCGAGAATTTTTTCCGTCGGTGAATGTATCCTATCGTCGTAATCGGGCGGTCGCTCGCCGCAACATCGATAATGGTACCCATTCGGTGCAGGTTTCGGTTTCCCAGCCGGTGTACGACGGCGGTCGGACCGGTCTCGCTTATGAGATAGCGCAGATTGACGTGGCTCTGGCCCGGGAGCGCATCAATGAACAACGCAATCAAATACGTTATCAGGTGCGCGAAGCCTATCTGGGATTATTGCAACAGCGCGAGAATATGGGGATTACCAGATTGAGTCTGCAGACCGCTCGAGATGTGCGCGATCGGGCGGCGGTGCAGTTGCGGCAGGGCGCCATTACACCGCTGGATTACGCCGAACTGGAAAACGAGTTTCGTCGACGTGAACTGGAGTTGCAACAACAGGAAGACGCTTACGGTGACAGCGTAGAAGATTTCGCCCGGCTGTTGCGATTACCCGACGATGAACAGGTAGAACCGGAACCGTTAAATTTACATAACTTTGAAATCGGTACGATTCAGGTCTCGGATGACGAGTTGTATCGGCTGGCCATCAACAATCGTTCCGATGTGCGTCAGGCGCGGATCGATTTAATGCGCAGTCGGCGCGAGTATCTGATTACGAAATACGATTATCTGCCGACCATTTCGCTGACGGGCAACTATGGTAAAACCGGCGACGATTGGCCGCCGCGCAACACGGAATGGGGCGTGGGCATCAACTTTACGTTTCGAATTTTTGGAAACACTTTATCCAACGACGCCCAGTACAATCGTTCGGATAATGAAACATCAACCGGTTATTCTACAAGCGGACAATTAAGCATCTATGATAACGCGGCCTGGCGCGAGCCGCACCTGCGCAATCAAATTCAGTTATTACAATCCATCGATAGCAATGAGCAATTGAAAAAAGACATACTCGCGGAAGTCCGTCGATTGCGCCGCGAGTTTATAGCGCGAACGGAACAATTGAAGCTCACCGACCGAGCGCTGGCCATTCAGGAACAACGCTTTCGAATCAATCAATTGCGTTTTCGCCGAGGTGAACTGGCCGTCAGCGAGTATCTGGAGGAAGAGCTGCAGTTAATCCAGGGACGATTGAACTATGTGCAGGAACGCATTTCGTTGGTTCTCGCGGCCAATCAACTGGAACTGAATATGGGTTTGCCTCTGGATTCGTTGAGTCTGGTGCAAATTCGTGAACTGACTACGGAGGAAGCGGCCGAGCAACCGCCGCTGTGGCAACCGCACGCGCGCATTCGGGTTCCGGATCGAGCCGAGCTGAACGATCTGCAATTTGAAGTCCTGGAAGACGATTCGGACGGGACGGAGTAGAAGTATGTGGTGGCGGAAGAAATCCAATCAGAGTGACGGCGAGCGATTCTTTCTGAAAGAGCTGCGTCATAAGCGCGCGGATTCCGGCGACGACTCTCCGGATGATATTCCCGAGGTAAACGCTACGGCCGATGAAGGCGGCACGTCCGCTTCCGAACGGGGATGGCGATTGCTGCTCAAATACCGCAATCCCATTGTGATTGTTCTCTTGATTGTTACCGTACTCGGAAGCGCATTATCGTACTGGCTGGGCGATGATGCGGAAGACCTGGATACATCCATGATGGTTCCGGAAGTGCGTACAATCGTAATCAGCAGACGCAACTTACAACATAAAGTTCAATCGCCCGGCACCATCACATATCTGGAGAAGGCGGCGGTCACATCTAAAATCCTCGGCCGGGTGGAAACCCTGTACGTGGACCAGGGCGACCTGGTGAAGCCCGACGATCGGCTGGCGCAGATGGAAACGTTCGAACTGGAGCTACAGCGCAAACAGGCCGAGGCCTCGCTCAACTCGGCCCGCGCCCAGTACGATTTATCCCGGGCACGTTATCGGGCGGCGCGCATGAACACCGACCGGCAGATCAAAGACCTGGAACGTTCGCAATCCGATATCATCGAAGCAAAAGCCAACTACATGAACGCGCGGCAAAATCTCATTAACCAACAGGAGATTTATGAGATGGGCGGCGTGTCCGAAACCGAGCTCAAATCGGTGTACGCCAATTATCTTTCGGCCATGAGTCGCTACTTTCAAACGCGCAAGAGCTATCAAATAAGTATAGTCGGTTTTCGAGACGAAGACCTGGAAGAAAGCGGCATGGTAATTCCGGAAGAACCGCCGGAGAAGCGCGAAGCATTCGTCGATTTTAACACGGAAGTAGATCGGGAAAACGTGAAGGTAGCCGAGGCCGCCTTAAAGAATGCACAACTTGAAATTGAATCCATCGATCTGTTGATGCGCGAGTCCACCATCGTTTCTCCGCTGGAAGGTGTGGTAGCCTCCCGGGCCATTGAAATGGGCGAACAGGTGCAACAGGGCGAGCCCCTGTTCACGATCGTGCGGATGGACACGCTGGTAATTTCCACCGGCATACCCGAAGAAGAAGTGCAGCATATCGAATTGGAGCAACAGGTGAATTTTACGGTCGATGCCCGCGAAGGCGAAGAGCGCGCGGGTACTGTCTATCGCATTTCGCCCATCATCGACGTGGCCACCCGTACGGCGGAAATCAAAATCATTACGGATAATCCGGAATATAAACTAAATCCGGGAATGTTCGTGCGTTGTTCCATTATCACCCGCACAAAAGAAGACGCAATTGCCATTCCTACAACGGCCCTCGTCGATCGCAGTGAGGAAGACGGGCAGGACATTGCGTATGTGTATGTAGTACAGGAAGACCTGGTTTTGAGACGCAAAGTTGCATTGGGCGGAACTTACGGCGATGAAGTGGAGGTCACCGCCGGCCTTGAAGGCGGTGAGGAAATTGTGCAGGAGGATGTGCAGGCCCTGAAGGACGGGGCGGCGGTGCATGTCAGTAAGCGTGTCGAACAGGGTGAAGATGCTCGGGCAGCGGATAGTCCGGAGGTCAATGATGAAACGAATGATGATGCAGATGAACAATGAGCGTACATTTCGGCCACGAATTATAAAAGTCATCCTCGGTTTAGTGCCGATGCTGATGATTTTTTGCGCCGGTATGGCCTGCGATCGTGCGGCGGATATTCCGGAACTGCTTTTATTGCCACCGGCGGAGCAGCGTCCGCGTATCATCGGATCGAATCCGGCGCCCACGGTCGGCAGCGTCGCGCCGGATACGGAAATTTATGTTGATTTTGATCGACCCATGGATCTGGAAGCAACCCGCAACGCGTTTGTGGTTACCGGCTCCGCGCCGCCTTCGGGTACTCCGCGCTGGTCCGGCAATCGCCTGTACTACGATGTAGATGACGACCTGCAACCGGGTAACACGTACGTAATGAAAGTCTCCGGCTCGGCCAGGTCCCAGGACGGCGTGAACATGAGCGTGGAATACATCGTACATTTTTATGCCGGCTCGCGCACGGACGCTCCGCAGGTCACCGGCTCCAATCCGGCCAACAATGCCCAGGGCATCAGCGTCAACGCGGGCATAACCATATTCTTTTCGCGGGCCATGGATCGCAACTCGGTCGAATCCGCTTTTAATATATCACCTTCGGTCGCGGGTGCTTTCAACTGGGATCCCTCCGATAAAAGCGTAACCTTTCAACCCTACAGTCCGTTGAATTACGCCACTACCTATTCGGTGACCGTGTCGGTAGGCGCGAAAGATCAAGAAGGAATCACCATACCCACCACATTCAATACCAGCTTTCAGGTCGGTTCCGATTTTACCAAGCCGACCATCGTCCAGGTGATTGAAAGCGGTTCCATTACGCCCATCACAAACGGATACGCCGGAGTTTACAAAGATTCCAATTTCATCATTACATTCAGCGAACCCATGGATTTTTCCTCGG
>JAGRMX010000024.1 GCA_020441025.1 Leptospiraceae bacterium | reverse complement strand
TAATAAGAACCGGGATTATCATATTGGCCGGAATCGATGATAAAGCGAATGAACCCATCGCGCTCCACGTCCACACCGAAGTCTTTCATCAAAAATAAGGTAAGATCGATATACGGTTTACTGACCGGATCGTTTTTCAGTTCAATGGTCAGACGATTGCCCGGTTCAATCAGCGGCGCCATCATCAACAGGGCGCTGACGAATTGGGAAGACACACTTCCAGAAATGGTCGCGTTTCCGCCGGCGACTCCGTCGGCATGAATGGTAACCGGCGGGTAATTGCTATTACGACATTCAATCTGTACGCCCAGTTGGCGCAGAGCGCGCACCAGATCCCCGATCGGGCGTTTGCGCATTTGTTCATTGCCATCGATCGTATACGTTCCGTGTCCCGCGGCCAACACCGCGCATAGCGGTCGCAGGGCGGTTCCGGCATTGTCCAGATTGATTTCAGCCGCATCCACCGGAATGGGCCCCGCATTCCCGCTGATTTCAATATTGCCGGACTTCGACTGTAGATCCACGCCCAGCTCAGCAAGCGCCCGAATCATCACCTGCACATCGTCCGCGTCGGGAACATTCTCGATGCGAACGCGACCGCGTCCCAGAGCACTCAATAATAACACACGATTCGCAATTGATTTTGATCCCGGTAAACGCACGCTCCCGGTGAATCCGGTAAAGCGTTTGATATCGATCTCCGTCGGCGCTTTTTCGGATTTGGGATTACTTTTCGCTTTTCGAGCCATTGCAGTACAGTTTTTTTTTAACTTCGGGCACTGACAACCCGGACTCATGGATGGAATTATGAAGAATCATACCGATCTGGAAGAAGACAATCGCCTGTTACTGGACTATTCGAAATTGCAGCAAATCGCCGCGCAGGATCTTGCGGTCGTGCCTGTCGCCGTTCAGCACGCCGATAGCGGACAAATGCTCTTGATCGCTTATGTTAACCGGGAGGCCCTGGAAGCATCCCTGCAACGGCGCATCGCGGTTTTCTGGAGTACCAGCCGCAACGCATTATGGGTCAAGGGCGACACTTCCGGTGATTATCTCGATCTGGTAGACGCATTCGTAAATTGTGAACAGAATTCGCTGCTCTTTCTGGTCCGCCCCCGGCAGGGCGGCGTTTGCCATACGCGGGATGCGACGGGCGCGACCCGTCGGAGTTGCTATTACCGCCGACTGAAATCGCCTTCGGAACTGGAAGCCGCCTATCCACCCTGATGCCACACTTTTATACCCCCATGGGTATAAAAGTGTGGACCTCGCATACCCTCCAGGGTATTTTGGTTCCAGGAGGATTTATATGTATATTGCATCCCGAGAGAACTGGTATCTGGAAAGAGTGATTCGATTGGTGGCCGGAATCTTCGCCCTGGCCAGCGTGGCCCTGGGCTATTTTGTAAGTCCCTACTGGTTTATACTGACCGCATTGGTGGGCATCAATCTGATTATTTTCTCTCTGACCGGATTCTGTATTATGGCCAATTTACTTTACGCGCTGGGAATTCGCCCGCGCTGTGAGTGATCGCGCGGGCATGGAATGCGAGTCGGGCTGATTCTGCCGTCAGTCGGCTCGCAGCCACTCGGCCACTTCACGCGCATGGTAGCTGAGAATTAAATCGGCACCCGCGCGCTTGAAGCCCATGAGACTTTCCAGGACGACCTTTTCATAATCCAACCAGCCGTTGGATGCCGCGGCTCTTAACATGGCGTACTCCCCGCTTACGTTATAAACCGCCACGGGAACGGTGCTGATTTCAGCCAGCGCTCGCACCACATCCAGGTAGGGCAGTCCGGGTTTGACCATAATCATATCCGCACCTTCGGCCATATCCAGTTCGGCTTCCCGTAGAGCTTCGCGCACATTGGCGCTATCCATCTGGTAGGTTTTCTTATCGCCGGCCCGGGGAGCGCTATCAAGAGCATCGCGAAACGGGCCGTAAAAGGCCGAGGCATATTTGGCGGTATAGGCCAGGATGCCGCAATCGGTAAACCCGGCTTCGTCTAACTTACCGCGAATATAACCTACGCGGCCGTCCATCATGTCGGAGGGAGCGACAATATCCGCACCGGCGGCAGCCTGAGACACGGCCATATCCGCCAATATTGGCAGAGTCTCATCATTCAGTATGCGACCGGAGTCGTCCACCAGCCCGTCGTGGCCGTCGGAACTGTACGGGTCCATGGCCACATCAGAAATCACAATCATTTCGGGCACGTTTTTTTTAATGCGCCGAATGCAGGTCTGATACAATCCGTCGGGATTTACCGATTCGCTCGCATGACGATCCTTTTGCGCGCCATCCAGCGCGGGGAACAGCGCCACGGCGGATACACCCAGTTCCCACAATTGGGCGCATTCTTTTTCGATTAAATCGACGGACAGTCGGTGTATTCCGGGCATGGATGGAACGGCAACGCGTCGGTTTTCACCCGGAATAACGAACAACGGCATGATCAAATCGTCCGCGAGCAGATGGTTTTCGCGAACCAATCGTCGTATGGCGGCGTTGTTCCGATTGCGACGAGGTCTGTGTATCAACTTGATTCTCCGCTTACGGTTACGTTCAAATCTTTCAAATGGCCGTTACTGACGTCGTATATAACACCGTGTATGAAAGGATACTTTCCTGATTTCCAGACTTCGCGAATGAAAGGTAAATTGGAAAGCTTATGCACCTGTTGCATGACATTCAACTCGGCCAGTCGATACTCACGTTCTTTTCCGGAAACACGCTCCAGTTCGGCGCGATGTTTAGTAACCTGGTCACGCAGACCGGTCAGCCAGATTTCCAGAAAACCCTGGTTCTCGTCCGAAAGCGCGGCGCGTACGCCTCCGCAATCATAATGACCGCATACTATGATGTGCTTCACCTTCAAGGAATGCAGCGCAAAGTACAGGACGCTGAGCATATTCGTGTCGGTCGGAACCACCTGGTTGGCGATATTGCGATGCACGAATATGGAGCCCGGCGGCGCGTCGGTAATCACGTTGGCCGGAATACGACTGTCGGAGCATCCTATCCAGAGAAATTCGGGCTTCTGCCCTTTGCCCAGTGTTTCAAAAAGATCCGGCAACTCCCGGGCCATTTTTTCGGCCCATTCCCGATTGCCCTCCAGCATTGCTCGCATGGCATCCATTGATTAATTCCTGTCACCGCACCCGGTGTGGTATTTGATTTCCGCAATCGAGGCATGCACAACGCTGTGCATACGGGCATTTAATTTCATGACAGGGCATGCGCTGATGGTGCGGGGCACCTGACAGGAGTTTCGACGCGCCACCTGCCTGTCAATACTCTTGTGTCCGCCGGTTGCCCGGCATTAACCCGTAATCTGACGGTTTCAATCTGAGATCCGTTAGCGCCGCACTGTCACACAAATGTCGGACTTTTTTCCGTGGGCGGGCGTCCCGGAAACAGAATTGGAATGGACGATTTACTTTAAAACCTGTATATCTTGATAAACCTCACGAGCTGCTATGGAAGATCGGATGAAACCCAAAAAACAGGCCACTGATTCTGAAATAAAGAATCAATCCTGGACCTTTCTTTCCAATCATACGCATGTATTGATCTGTTTATCGCGTAATCCGGAAAGCGTTCTGCGGGATGTGGCGTCCCGTGTGGGCATAACCGAGCGAGCGGTTCAACGCATCGTTACCGATCTGGAAGAAAGCGGCTACATAGAACGTCAACGTGACGGCCGTCGGAATCGATATAAGTTGAATCTATCCCTGCCTCTACGGCATCCGGTCGAGCAGAATTGTTCTATCGGCGAACTGGTCGGGCTGATCCGGTAAGGTGGAACGGTCATGACCTACGAAAGCCAATCCCGGAAATCATACCGCCGGATACGAGGCCGTAACCGGCGATCGATTCATTCTACGTCTTGATATGCGCCACCCGGTCTGCGTCGGTGCACTCGCAAATCTTCGGGATCGATTTGCAGCAAATATAACCACTCATTATCAATCAGCTGACGCACAATATCATGTCCGGCGATAATGCGCTCCAGTTCACCCCGTGGAGCTTCCACAAAGACGCTCAAGCGCTGCGGAACATGGACGAATTGCCGACCGTCATGAAGGGATTGCATGGGCAGACCAATACGTAAATCGCCGCCGTTTCCGCTTACTACACCGGTTTCATTTACCAGATTGTGCAGGAGCTTATCTCCGGCTCCATACACCTCATTGGCCACCGTGGATGCGTAGTACTGGAGATTTATCCAGCCTGTAACCACCATGGGCGCGGTAAGAATCAATTCCAGCGTGGCAAAGTTTTCATCCCGGCGCCAATCATAATCGTGCAAGAATACACGGCTGTTTAAGTTTATATTTCGTGTGCGGGCACGCGGGGCTACGATGAAAGCGTTGTTGCCGGTTAAGCCCCACTCGGGTCGAATTTCGGCCCAATTGCGAGTTCGGCGTTGCACATGCCGATCGAGTACATCCGAAACAACCACCTGGCGTTCGCGACGTGCGTTGTGAGTAGCCTGCCGTATTGAAGCCCGCAATGATCGCAATAGATCCGCGTGAGTGGCCGGCACTCGTTGTGCATCCAGTATATAGATTTCGTCCGAAATCGTTTCATGGATGGCGGCCACAAAGCGAGTTTCATCGGATATATCGATACCACGCGCACGCATTTGAGTGCGCACCTCCGGATCATTTAATGTATCCGCCAGAATACGCGCGTTGATATCTCCGGCATGTCCGCCACAGGCGCCACAATCCAGAGCGGAACCAAAGGCATTGTTGACGGTCGCACTGCCGTGACCGACCAACATTACTAATTTGCCGGCGCAATCGTGAATACCCATATGCTTCAGGATGGCCACGGCTCGTTCCGCCCGGGCCGGCGCGTCCAGAATTTGACCGTCCGCCGATCGCATGCTTTTGTGATCGGGAGCCGAACCGCGGTCATCGAATCGTCGTGGAATACGACGTCCACGCAGGCGGCGGATCAAAGCCAGCATTGTGCTGCGAACCAGATTCTCGACCGAAAGCAGTCCGAATAGTTCTACATACAGAAAAGAGGATAGCGCACCCTTGCGCAAATTTCGAAAAAAGCTGCGGATGAAACTTTCATTCGTTTCGCGATGACTGATTTGTTGTCGCGCATTTCGATCCGGGTCTGAATTCAGCGAGCCGTTCGCCGCCTGACTGGACGCACTTCGATTATGAGCCCGCGTATGACAGGCATGAGCTCGTACCCCCGGAGGTAAAAGCACCGGTAACCGATGTTCTACTTCGCCCGAATTCAGGGCCTGATACTCTACCGGCACACCGAAAAATCCGGCAAAGCCGATTGTCTGTATGCGCCTGTCGGTCTGTTCCAGGTGACGACGAATCAATTCCGATCGCACATCAATGCAGAAGACCATCTGAATCGTGTCGCGGCCAGTAGAATCGGCCGTCCCGGACGCAAGCTTACGCGATAGCTGAAGTTGAGTCGAATACTCCAGCGCTTTTTGCCAGATGCGATGATATAAAAACCGATCGTCGCGGTCCAGGTTTTCCGACTCTATACTTTCAAAACCGCTAATCCATTTTTCCAGAATCACATCGGCCCCCTGATTCCGGATATGAAGATACACACCATAGTCATAGGCCAGGCGCACCGCCAGAATTTCTGAAATTTCCGCGCTGCGTTCACCGGGAATGCCTCGACCAGCCTGCCATTCCTGAAAACGAAACTGAGTGGCCCAACCCAGCACGGATGCCATCAAACGCTGTAAGTACACTGCCGCGCCAGGCGTATGCCATAGCCGCATACGCGTGAGCATCCATTCGATCGCCTGTTCCGGCTGACAGTCCGGTAGTTCCTTAAAGCCGTTATGAAAGTCGCGCGCACCCGCATAATGCATGGCACGATCCCGCTTTATCGCGGCACGCCAACCTTCCCAGAATGTGCCCCCTTGCCAGGGGAAACGCGCCAGAGCCTGACGTTCATCAAAGTAGGCCGCCGCATATTTTCCCACTTCCTGTGAAATCGTCCGTTGCCAATAGCCGGATGGATCGACGAACTCCGCGCAACTCAAATAGGTGCGCAGACTATCATCCTGCGCCTGACTTCTCCGAATAAAATCACCACGCTCAGTCGGTACTACCGCATGCGTCTCTTGTAGCTCACTTAAAACGCAATCGATAGCGGTAGCGCGGATGTCGCCTTTGGTATACAATCGCAAATAGTATGCCACCGGCATATACAGACGGGCATGCAGCACCATCGACAGACGATTCGCTACCGAATCGAACGTGCGTTCGCGTAAATACCAGAAGGGATTCACCGCGACACTGTTCTGTAACGGCCAGGTCGGTGGGACCATCCGCTCGCATTCCGAAAGGGCCGCCGTCAAATTTAAGGCCGATTGATCGGTCATCTTTTTGCCTGACAATTCTATACTCATCAATGACTCCTGCTTCCATTTTCCGTTAGGCCGTCTTACGTTGCGCAACTTAGCGTTACTTTGCATTACGTTTCGGAAATGAATAATGTTTGTTGCTCACTGCCTCGATTCGAAGGGCATGTACGTCTCCGACCATCTATGCTCGCTTACCGGTGCGATGCGCTGTAAAAATCCGGTACTCATTTGCGATGCATAACCACCGTTCCAGAAGTACAGGTAGAGCCAACGAGCGAATCCACCGCCCGGTCGCATCAACAGACGACTCAACCAGAATCCGCCTACAAAGAGACAACCGGCCAACACGTTTATCAGCAGCCGATTTACGTTGCCGACATCCGGCGACCGGTCCGTGGGCAATGCGGTCTGAAGATATTTACCCATGCCATATTCAATACCGCTATAGGCCGCCAGGGCGATGAACAAAACGATTGCGATCGATGTAAATACGACTAGCCGGGAATACTTCAACTCTGAATCGCTTCGAAAAGCCATAAACAATCCGGGAATTAAAACCGCCACGTAGGTAACATAAGCACTCCACTCTCCCGATTGATACGAACCGCCGGCGACGATCAACGCCAACACAATCGCGCTGACCGTAACCAGCATAAACAGAGAGGATGGTTGCAACTTAAACCCCACACGGCGCGATTCCGAAACCAAAGAGCCGGTGGATAGAAAGGCGTGCGCTTTATAAAAACTATGCGCGAACAGATGAAAGAGCGCGATAGTATACGCCCCCAGTCCACAGGCAAACATCATCATGCCCATCTGTCCGATAGTCGAGTAAGCCAGTTTTTTCTTGATATCATTCTGTACGATCATGGCCAACGCGCCATACACCGCCGTAAATGCGCCCACCAGAGTCAGTTGCATCTGAGCAGCGGGAGCGTATACAAGCAGCGGACTCAATCGAATGATTAAAAAACCTCCGGCGTTTATTATACCCGCATGCATAAGGGCTGAAACCGGAGAAGGGGTTTCCATGGTTTCGGGCAACCAGAAATGAAACGGAAACTGGGCCGATTTCGCCATCGCACCGGCCACTATGAGGAAGCACGCCACTGCCAGCATTGTTTGAACGGATGCACTCAATGTGTCCGATTGGATGCGCGCGAAAATCTCATTGAACTCGAAGGTACGTACGCTTTGAAAAATCAGAATGATGGCTCCCAGCAACGCCAGATCACCCAGCCGACTGATGATGATTTTTTTACGTGCGGCGTACACCGCTGCGGGGCGCCCGGAATAATATAACAGCAGACGATGCAATCCATAGCTGCTCAACAACCACATGCCCAACAGCATCAATAGATTACTGGACAACACGAAAAGCATCACGGCCAGTACGATCAGTAGTAGATGGCGAAAGAAATACACCTGGCGTGGATCGCCATCCAGATGGCGGATAGCATAGCGACCGATGGCCGCCCCCAATAGACTGATCATCAGTGCCAGCAGGGTAGACAACGCGTCTATTCGCAGCCCCAGATGCAGATTCAGCTGTGCAAAGGTAAAACGTAAAAGCGTGAAAGTGCCGGGACCGTTGATCAGATTCCAGATGAATATTCCGCCGCTGAAGAGAACCAGCAGCCAGAGCATCAGATGCACGGATTTAATTCGGAAATGATTTCGCATATACGCTGGGCCTCTAAATACGAATAGAAATACGCGAAATATATTTCGTCAATTAAAAATCGCATTTTTGGACGAGGGTTCCGGATGTGATTATCCTGAATTGGCGTCAGTTGAAGCCCCTCTCACGCACAAAATATTTATGATGATAGATACCGAAATCAAAGATGCTTGATTGGTTCTAAAGTGATCAATGCGTATCGACGACATTGCTCAATACCATAAATCACATAAATGACTGCGATGTTAGACAGAATTGAGAAAAATGTTTGAGCTCCATCAAACTCAGGGATAAGACTTCCCTGACTTTCCATTATGAAAGCATCAATATTTATCATGGTGAATGAAAGAAAAGTAAATACCCACCAAAGGAGAATTGCGGGACGGACCAATGGAGGCTTTGAAAAATCCATATCGGTTGAAACGTCTCGATAACATTCGTAAAGCTCTCTGATATATAAATATGGCATAAACAAGCTTACGACCGGGATAACATAACCAAGTATGCCCAACCAATGCTGATATAGCTCAGATTGAGCAAAACGATTCCTTAAATGTCTGTGTGAAATGTAACTCCAGACCACAAAGCACGGAAAGGAAACCAATGCAGGTAAAAACTGAATGATTTCAATTGCTAACTGTCCTGATTGCTGAGAAACGCTGTATGAGTAATAGTTTATGCCGAGATAAACTACGACCCACAGACGATGTAGCCTGGCTATAATTCCCGCAACCAGTGTCAATACTGAAACTAATGCAAGAATAGTCAGCCCTGTAAACGGAGCAGATTTAGTCTGATCATAGTTCGGACTGGTTTTATACGGATTAACCATAGTTTTTGAGGGATTTCACCTGACGCAAAAATATGCGCATCACACATGCAAATCCGGAATATCGCGAAAGGCATCCAGACTCTCGGGATTGGCCAGTGCTTCGCGATTGGTAATCGGTTCGTTATGAATCATTTTGCGCACCGCAATCTCCACTTTCTTCATATTGCGGGTATACGGAATGGCGGGCACCGCCAGAATTACGGCCGGTACATGCCGCGGCGATACCTCCGACTTGATGCGCGCTCTGATTTGTTGCCGCAAATCCTCATTTAATTTAACGTCCGGTTCCAACTGTACGAATAAAACCACGCGCACATCGCTCTGCCATTGTTGGCCGACCACGACGCTGTCGACCACTTCGGAAAAATCTTCTACCACCCGGTAGATATCGGCGGTTCCGATGCGCACTCCTCCGGGATTCAACGTGGCGTCCGAGCGACCGTAAATGACCATTCCATCATGAGCCGTCAGTTCGGCAAAATCGCCGTGCCGCCAGACACCGGGGAACACGTCAAAATAAGAATCGCGGTAGCGGGTTCCCTGTTCATCTTTCCAGAAATACAAAGGCATACTGGGAAACGCGGCGGAACATACCAACTCGCCCTTTTGCTGTCGGATGGGCGCACCATGATCGTCGTAGATTTCGACTTTCATGCCGAGCCCACGGCATTGAATTTCGCCGCGATACACCGGCAGAATGGGATTCCCCAGCGCGAAACAACCGTTCAAATCGGTCCCGCCGGAAATGGAACTGAGCTGAACATCGGACTTAATGTCCCGATAAACAAAATCAAATCCCTCCGGCGCCAGGGGCGAGCCGGTCGAAAGGATGGCCCGCAATTGCTTTAAATGAAAATGTGCTGCCGGTCGGGTTTCGCTCTGCTCTAACGCATCCAGATACTTTGCACTGGTGCCGAAAACATGCAGACCGAGCTCATCCGCCATTTGCCAGAGCGCATCCGGTCCGGGATGAAATGGATTGCCGTCATATAAAACCAGCGTGGCGCCGGTAGCCAGAGCGCTGCTCAACCAGTTCCACATCATCCAGCCGCAGGTGGTGAAATAAAAAATGCGTTCCCCCGCACGCAAATCCGTGTGCAACATCAATTCTTTTAAATGATTCAATAATACGCCCGGCCCCTGCACCATACACTTAGGCAGTCCGGTAGTACCGGAAGAGTACATGATGTACACCGGATGATCAAACGGCAGGCGCGCAAATTCAATCGGCGTCGGTTGATAGCGCTCCAGAATTTCGGGGAAAGCGACGCTGTTATCAAATTTTAACCGTACTTCCGATTCGGCATACGGAACGAGGATCACTTTTTTTAATGACGGCAGTTGGGACACGATGCTGCGTATTTTTTCGCGACAATCAATTACTTTGCCTTTAAAGCAATAACTCTCGGCCGCAATCAAAATGGTGGGTTCAATCTGACCAAAACGATCCAGCACACCCTGCACGCCAAAATCCGGCGAACAGGAACTCCAGGCCGCGCCCATGGCGGTCGCTGCCAGCATACCCATGATTGTTTCCGGCATGTTGGGCATAAACGCCGCCACGCGATCGCCGCTGCGCAAACCGGCATCCTGATAGGCCCGTATGATCTGCGATGTAGTATCGTACAATTGCGCATAAGAGTATTGAGCCCGAACACGATCCTCGCCCCGGAATATCAACGCAAGATCCTGCGAGTTATGCCGCAATAAATTTTCCGCGAAGTTAATGCGCACCTCCGGAAACCAGCGCGCCCCCGGCATTTTGAATACATCGTCGACTACCGGCTGCGCATCCCCGGAATACATCAATTGCGCATAATCAAAGAATTCAGCCCAGAACTGCGGAATGTTTTCAATCGACCAATGATACAACTCCCCGTACGTTTGCAGTTGGCGCCCGTAATTCGCATTGACCCGCTGCATGAAAGCATGCAACTGTGTTCGTACAATCTGATCCGGGGTGGGTTGCCACAGAGGTGCTTGTAAATCCGATTTCTCCCGGGTGCTCATATTCACTCCAAATAATTGCTGCGCGCATCGTTCCGGAACAAAGCGATTCTGGTTGCCCTGCATGCTGGTCATAAGAGGCAATGATTCCGAAACAATTCGCGACAGTGGACAGCCAAAAGCACGCAAGGTCGCATCACAAGTAAAAACAAAATCGACTGACGGACTTTCGCTGATTATAGTAAACATAAATTCAACTATCGGACCACACCAGGCATATGAACGACAGGCATAGCACGAAACCCTCTCCATCCACAACCGACCCGGTCGGGCCCAATCGGATCGCACGGGTCGATGCCCCGGAGATCGGCATTACCGGTGAAATAGAAAAACATCTGGTCGGACTTTTAGAAAAATGCGATTACCCGATAGAGATTCGCTATCATCATAAACGCAGCCGCACCATCGCCATGCGCCGGGGCGAACTGTCCGACTTGAGCTCCCGATTGTATGCCGGTGTGGGCATCCGGGTAATTGTGAATGGTCGCCGGGGATTCGCCGCCACTTCGGACTTAACCGCCATCGGCCTGGAGCAGGCTCTGCGCCAGGCGCTGGAATTGGCCCGGGCCGCCGGTCGCCATGGATCAAAAGAACTACGACTGGCGGGCAAGGATCGTCTGGCGCGGGGAACCTTCACCCTGCCCGGTTTTCATGAATTGAACGCGCTCCCTCTGGAACAAAAATACGATCTGGTGCGCACCGGTGAAGAGCGATTGCGGAACGAATCCCGGAGCATTGAATCCGCCTCCTGTCAGTATTCCGAAATATTCGAGGAGAAATTGATTCTGACCGATGACGGAGCTCATGCGCGCATCCAGTTGGTGCGACCCGAATTACGCATGGGCGCATTCGCCGGACGCGATGGTCAGCTTAAAACCGGCCGGGATGCCATCGGTGCCACCGGCGACTGGCAGTGCCTGTTTCGCAACCGGGATGTAAACGAATGCATCCGGCGATCGGTGCAAACCGCAGTCGATTTGCTGGACGCCCCCGAGGCGGAAGGTGGCCGGGCTAAAGTCGTTTTATCTCCCGCCATGGTGGGCTTACTCAGCCACGAGGCGATCGGCCATACGGTGGAAGCCGACTTTGTAAGCGCCGGATCGGTGGCTGCCGGAAAACTGGGGCAGATGGTCGCCAGTCCGCTGGTTACGCTGGCCGACAGCGGACACAGTGAATTTTATGAAGGCGCCGGGGGCATGCTGCCGGTCGATGATGAAGGCGTGTATACCGAACGAACGGTGATCATTGAACAGGGGCGATTGGTGAGCTACCTGCACAATCGCGAAAGCGCCGCGCAGTTCGAAGTAGCGGCCACCGGAAACGCCCGTGCCTGGGAGTACGACGATGAACCGCTGATTCGCATGCGCAATACGTACATAGAACCCGGCACAAGCACGCTGGATGATATGATCGCCGGAATCGACGAGGGCTTTTTTATCGACGGACCGGAAGGCGGTCAGGCCGATGCGACCGGGGAATTCATGTTCGGCGCGTCCCGGGTGCGTCGTATTAAAAACGGCAAAGTGGGACCGATGGTGCAGAAGATGACGGTATCGGGCAATGCCTTTGCGGTGTTGCAATCGGTCGACGCGGTCGGCTCCGATTTTCAATGGGATCTGGGCGCCGGTTATTGCGGCAAAGGCCAGCCGGCTAAAGTAGATGCGGGCGGTCCTTATCTGCGCTGCGAACTTTTATTGGGAGGCGCGCAACAATGATCGACCCACAGCAGAAATGCCGGCAATTATTGAACGATGCCCGGGCGATGGTTTCGAGTTTACCGACTGCGGGACAGAGTGAGGTGTGCGCCGGGTTTCATCATGAGATTAAAATCGTTTATGAAAACAATGCGGTCAGCCTGGTCTCTTCCGGCGCAACGGATCAATTCGGTTTGCGTTATATTGAAAACGGTAAGCCGGGCTTCTATACACTGAACACAGCCGACCCCCAGGCGCGAAAGATTGCCGTCGAAGAAGTACGCGTCTTATCAAAGTTGGCGCCGTCCAATGCGCATGAATGCATTGCCGCCGAAGAAGATTTCACAGAACGGCGGACACAGAACGGCCAGGCGCGTAAACTGGATGATGCTTACTTCTATGAGCGCGTCGATTCCGAATTGTTGAACTGCTCGCCGGAAATCGCCCTGCACTTAATGGACACCTGGATCGGTATGTGCCGCACCGATGCACGCATTCGCATGGATCGGGCCGCGGTAACCATCGCTTTGAATTGCCATGCACTCGTCAATTCGTGGGGTGTGCAGGTCGCGGCGGCCGGCACATCCGCCAATTGGTATGCCATGGGCATGGCCCGGGACGGAGAGATGGTAACCAGTTTTGATACGGACGGCGGCATCAGTACGCGCCTTACCGATGTGGAGGCGCAAATGCAAACGTCCGCCGAACGATTCAGTTCCGGTCTGCTGACTTCGTTACATCCAACCGGCGGTCGATCATATCGCGGTCCGGTATTACTGCATCCCCGCAGCGCCTTTCATCTACTGGTGGCGGTTACGGCCGCGAATTGCAATGGCCGGCGCCACCAGGATGGCATGAGCACCTGGCGCGAACAGGAAGGCGAACTGGTGGCTCATCCGACACTGACCATTCGTTCCAATCCCCTGGATGAAACGCGACCTTCGGGCTGGCGCCCCTTTGACCGCGAGGGCGTGCCCACCCTCCGCACGGATTTAATTCAGGCCGGTCGATTGAAGGGCGTGGCCCACAATTGTTTTACCGCTCATCGGGCCGGTTGCCGGAGCACCGGCCACGCCAGTGGCGGTCCCCGCAGCCTGCCGGACGTGGGCTTCAGCGCAATAGACCTGATCTGTGAATCCACTTCTGGTGTGGACCTGTTGAGTGATCGGGAACTCGAAGCGCGGCTGGAATCGGGATTGGTCATGAAACGCTTCAGCGGGAACCTCGATCCCGTATCCGGACAATTCTCGGGAGTGGCCAAGAATTCCTGGCTGGTTCAGTCCGGAGAACGCGGTCCGGCGGTGCATGAAGTCATGGTGGCCGGTGATTTATTCACAATATTACGAGAAATCCGGTCTGCGGGTGTAACTGCGCATACTCTGGCCAGCGGCAGTCGCGCTCCCTACGTGCTGGTAGATGGCTTGAGCGTAACGGCAGCCTGATCCGGTAATATATCTACGGGTCTCTTTCAAATTCGGGTATATTCGGATTGACCGGCATACATCATGCTGACATATTCGGTAGGCATCCAAAATCGTATTACCCGCGTATTCATGATCAATCCATCACAGAAACATTTTTCGCTGACTATCCTGGACAGCTTTGTACGCGACCAACTTAAGGGCTTTTCCGACGATCTGGAAGGACAACTCAAAATTGATGGCCTCAGTCATACGCTGCACTTTGTGCTGCTGGAACTGGTGCGCAACGCGGTAAAGGCCAATCTAAAACGGGTCTTCTTTCAACAACATAAGTACAACATACATGATACGGACGCCTACCATCGCGGATTAAAGGATTTTATTCAGCATTACCAGAATATCAACGAAAGCGACTACCGCAGCGCATTGGAAGAATTGAATTTTCATGTGGAAGTACGATCCGATTTAAATAAAGATCGATTACTCATTTTTGTGGAAAACAATTCGCTGCTGCACGCCGAAGAAGAGCTGCGCATCCGACGCCAATTGGCCGCCTCGGCGGGCATCAAGAACATCGTCAACTTCAGCGTGGAATATGGCGATGAAACCGAAGGTCGCGGATTGGGTCTGGCCATGATCGTACTTTTAATTCGCGACATGGGATTCGACCCCGAACACTTTCGGGTTTATCATACGGACGGAAAAACCACGGCGCGCATAGAATTCCCCCTGAGCGCCAATTATATTCCCTTACGCGAACGCTATGAGCGTGAAATGGAAATGAAATCGCGTAACGAATAGCGTTCTTCAGATACGGCGCCAGTTTAAAAATCCGTTCCTATTCACTCGCATCCATGGTCGCAGCCGAATCGCGTCGCCACATTGCCACGCAAATGCTACCCAGAATGCAATGCGTCAGAGCCGAGATGGCGCTGGGCAAGGCCACCAGCGGATGCGCGCTGAAGTTGCTCTCCGCCAGTTTGGCGCCCAACCCGGAATTTTGCATGCCCACTTCCACGGATATAGTCCGCGCGGATTGCCGCGGAACAAACAGACGACTTAAAAAATAGCCCAGCAAGAATCCCATGGTGTGCACGGTGACTACCGCCAGTAATAGCAGGTGACCGGATTCGAGTAAATCGGCCCGGCGTTTCCCCAGAATGGAACCCACAATCAGAGCGATGGCAATCACCGCAATCGGCGGAGCGATGGGCTGTATGCGGCGGGCAAACGCGTTAAAATAGCGGTTCAATAATAATCCCAGCGTCACCGGCAGCAATACCACAATGAAGGTGTCGATGAATAGGCCGGCGGCGTCCACTTCCATGCGATCGCCTACCAGCATGGTGGTTAATAGCGGAGTCATGGCGATGGCCAGGATTGTAGAGATCGCCGTCATGCTGACGGATAGTTCCAGGTTAAGGCGCGCCAGAAATGAAATCACGTTTGAAGCGGTTCCGCCCGGACAACAGCACACCAGAATCAAACCGACCGCAAAATCCCGGGGCAATTGTAAAAGCCAGGCGAGACTGAAACCCAGGGCGGGCATGACCGTATATTGTAATACGACACCGGGCAGTATCTGCCAGGGAACCCGCAGGACACGTTTAAAATCATCAAAGGTCAGCGCCAGGCCCATGCCCAGCATGATGACGCCCAACAATATGGTGATTAAATCGCCGCCGACCCATGTCAAAGCGGGCGGATAAATCAGGCCGAAGACACCGGCCAATATCACCCACACCGGAAATAAGTTCGTAAATGTTTGCATATGCTAATCCGGCGACAACGATCGCAGCGGCCGCATTCTCCGATACATGAGCGAAACCCGATTTGATCGCGGCACACCACCCGGTGTGAAATTGGTTTCCACCCTTTCAGGGCCCGGCAGCATGACAATCGATTCATGCTGGATGTTCTCAACAGTTGTGACACGCAGTACTGGTTCCTGCTATTACTGGCGCTCTCTTTTCTGGCCGCCACTCTGCTGCCGCTCAGTTCGGAAGCCTCATTGACCGCCGCGTTATTATGCGGATACTCGCCGGTGCTGGCGGTGATTTCCAGTTCGGCGGGTAATTGCCTGGCATCCCTGCTAAATTATTATATGGGTTACTATGGCGGGCGCCCGGCTCTATTGCGCATCGTACGTTCCACGGGCGGGCGCTGGACATTTCGATACGTTCGACGTTATGGTAGTTGGGCGTTATTCGCCACAGTCCTGCCGGTAGTCGGAGATCCCATCAACGTGGTGGCGGGCTTTTTTCGTCTGCCCATACGCACATTTATAATGATTGTTTTTATCAGCCGGGTGGTGCGCTACATTATCCTGGCCGCGCTCTTTACGTGTCCGTATGCGGATTGCTTTACATCGATTTTTTGAACGCCGATGAAACGCTACCGCCACACCGAATGCTCACCCGCGCATCGATCCGAATGCTCCGCTTCGACTGCGACAGACCGATAAAGTATTTATGCGGCCAGACCGCTGTGTCGCAGCAATGGCAGGGTCGACGGTTTGCGGCCCCGGAACTCCACGAATACCTGCATGGGATGACGACTACCGCCGAGGGCCAGCACGGTTTCCCGGAAACGACGACCGATGTCTCGCACACGCTCTGAATCGTCCAATCCGGCTTCTTCGAAGGCGCTGAACGCGTCGGCCGACAGAACTTCCGCCCATTTATAACTGTAGTATCCGGCCGAGTACCCCCCGGCAAAGATGTGTTGAAACGAACATAAGAATCGATCTTCCGGCAGGGGTGGCATAACCGTGGTCTGTTCGTCTACTCTACGCTGCACATCGAATATGGTTTCGTTGGAATCGGGATTATAATTGGTATGTAACTCCAGGTCCAGTAACGCAAAACGCAGCTGTCGCAGCGTATCCGAACCGGCGCGAAAAGTACGCGCCGCCTTGATCTTTTGAAACAATGCAACGGGTAAGGGCTCGCCGGTTTCATAATGGGCGGTCATGCCCAGGATGGTTGCTTGATGATAGCACCAATTCTCCATAAACTGACTGGGCAATTCCACCGCGTCCCATTCCACTCCATTGATGCCGGCCACATCCGGATCTTCCACCCGGGTCAACATATGCTGCAATCCATGGCCGAATTCGTGAAACAGAGTTTCCACTTCCCGGAAAGTCATTAACGAAGGTCGTTCACCTACCGGCGGAGTACTGTTGCAGATCAAATACGCAACCGGCAGCTCAATGCCGCCATCCGGTCGGCGTCGACGTCCAATACAGACGTCCATCCAGGCACCACCTCTTTTATTCTCCGGGCGCGAGTAGGGATCCAGATAAAACGACGCGATCTGATCACCATGTTCATTGCGAATCAGAAAGTAGCGCACCGCCGGGTCCCAGATAGGTGCCTGACCA
>JAGRMX010000249.1 GCA_020441025.1 Leptospiraceae bacterium | reverse complement strand
ATAAATACGATTGTACCCGTTGGCCGCATCCGATTCGGGCGAACTCCGCAGTTCGGCTTGAAAGCGCAGGTGGCCTTCGGGCGTTTGGGAGAATTCAATTACGTAACCAATACCGCCTTCGGTGTCATGCACCGGATTCCCCGGGCAACTCAGGCGGCCCTGTATCCGCAAATTGCCGTTCGCATTGCGGATCGAATCCAGAGTCTGGTCGTCACAGATTTCCAGTCGTTCATCTTCTACGAAGAAAGAGCCGCGTGCTTCGTGAACACTTTCCCTTCCACGCGCGGCACTTAAAAAGGCGCGTCCCGGAATGGTGCGCCATAGTATGCGACCGGCGTCGGCGGAATGGGTCACCGTGATGGATTGGGATTGAGCGTCGGGACCGTCCACGCCGATGATAAAATCTCCCACGGTAAAAGTAGTTTCCAGCGGTTGTTGCACCGTCGGTGACAGAGTTCCTCCAGGAATGGCTGCCGGTTCGTCGCATGCAATCAGCATCAGGCCGAAAGCGGATATCAGAAACATACCGGCGATCTTAGCGCGCCTGTCCATGGTTTTGGCCGTTTGTGTGCGAGACCGGGGCGTACATGTTTTAAGCTTGATGAGAGTGTCTGAAGTAAGAAGGCGCATTCTGAATTCCATTCCGTCAATTGGGCTGGCACCGAAATCTATCAGCTTTGACGGGTTTGCAACAGATTTCTTTGCGATTCACGTGCCTTTTGAATGCGCCCATGCCGATGCCGCGACACGAAATGCTCGATCGCACACGAGTGTTGTGCGCCGGCACCTGAATGCCCCGTGTACATCGGTCCTGTCGTTGCGATAATCTATGTGTGAACCGTATTATAAACAATGTTGAATCATCGATTGTGTGCCGGACGCGCTACCGATCGGCGAGGTGCAAATGAAAGCAATTCATTCTATAATAAAAGTCTGGCAGAGGCGGCCAACGCGGTTGGTGGAGCGGTGGCGGCTGTTCCGGCGTCTGATTCGTGAGCATCTGGCCATTGCGCTTTCCGTAATGTTTTGCCTGTTTTTTTTGTGGCTACGCGATTTTCTATTCGTTCCGCGACAGTTCTGGTTTTTGGGGGCAAATCTTATTCTGGCTTTGGTTCCGCTGGGAGTTGCCGTGGTGTTTGACCATCGCTATCGACACCGGGCTCCGGGTATGGGCGCGCTGATAATGCTGTTTTTATGGCTATTGTTTTTGCCCAATGCGCCTTATTTGATTACGGATCTGATTCATCTACGTCCCCGGCTCATGATTCCGCTGTGGTACGACGCTTTATTGATGTTTTTATTTGCTTTTACCGGAGTCATGGCCGGGGCGCTATCCATTGGAAAGATTTTTAAGCGCCTGCGCTACTGGATCGGGCGACCGGTGGCCTTGTCCATCTGTATGATTTCCGTGCCACTCAGCGGTGTCGGTGTTTATATGGGTCGATTTTTACGCTGGAACAGCTGGGATTTTCTATTTCGACCACAGCACGTGCTGATGACGACATTTATAGAATTGTCCAACCCACTACAGAATATGGAAACGGTAGGTCTCGCAATGGTTTCGGCCGTCGTTTTTGCCAGCGTCTGTCTGTTTATATTGCCAACCAATCCGTCTCATTACGAGTAGCAATATACGCTGCATGCGCTTTTAATAGCGAGCGTGTACATCATCAGGTACTTTTGCGAAAACGCGGATTGCGGAGTAGAAATGAATCCAACATCATCATCCGATCAACAGGCCCGGAGCAATCCCGTTTCGACCGATGTCGAAAGGACGAACGATCAGGCGCAGGGGCATCGACATCCCGAATCGTTGGTGACGGGTACGTTTTCGCGCTTTATTGAAATCGGCGGGTTGATGGGTAAGATTGGCGCGTCGGTTATCGGTAACAGTACGGCCGGTTTGTTTCGAGCGGCTACCCGTCAGCAAGATAAGGCTCTGCAAATGTGGATGAAGAACGGTCATCGCATTGTGGATACGCTCGGTCGCATGAAGGGCGCCGCCATGAAAGTTGGGCAGATGCTTTCGCTGCATGACGGCCTGCTGCCGCCGGAAGTTGCGCAGATCCTTTCCACTTTACAGAAAGAAGCGCCCCCGGTGCCTTTTTCGGAACTGCAAGCTACGCTCGAACAGGACTTTCCCGATTACCGCCATCGTTTTTCGGATATTGAAACCGAAGCGCTGGCATCGGCGTCCATCGGTCAGGTGCATCGTGCTCGTCTGCGGGATGGTCGCGATGTCGTGATTAAAGTGCAGTATCCCGGAATCGATCGGGTTATACGCAGTGATCTGAGCAATTTAAAAACCATGTTCCGGATGATCGGGTCCACGCTCTTTAAAATCGACATGAACATCATCTGGTCCGAAATTCAGGAACGATTGCTGGAGGAGATTGATTATCGCAATGAACTGCGGAACCAGACCCGCTTTCAACAATTGTTCGCCGATGATGACGGCATAATAATACCGCGTTTGTATTCGGAGCATTGCGGTGCGCATGTGCTGACTTCCGAGTATGTACCCGGTCGTACTCTGACCGACATTACGGGCGAAACGGACGCACAGCGCAACGCATGGGGTCGCAATCTTATGCGGATTTACCTGAAACAGATTTTTCAACATCGCCTTCTGCACGCCGATCCCAATGCCGGAAATTACGCCTTTCTACCGGACGGAAAAATCGCTTTTTACGACTTCGGCAATGTAAAGCAAATTCCGGATTTCCTGATACCCGGTTATCGACGTCTGATCGCGGCGGCCCTGCGCAACGATGCCGACCGCATTCCGGAGATTCTCAAAACCATGCGCATACATCATCTGGATGGTCGGCCGGTGCGTACGGAAATTATTTCAGGATATTTAGAAATATTTGCGCCTGTTTTCCGGGGCGAATACTGTTTTGGAAGCGACGAAAGTATAGTGCGCAAGGTAATGGATCTGGGTCGATCGTACTGGTTCGACGCCTTCGATATTACCTTTCCCCCTGATATTATTTTCATCGATCGGACGGTCGGCGGATTGCTGGGAAATTTGAGTCGCATCAAGGCATGCGCTGATTGGAGCGAATTGATGCGCGTACATGGCGATCCACAGGCATATTGAATCGCATAGCCCTCTATTCATGAAAGATTGTTTTAATCTGCATGTATCGAATTACGATCGGGGCGTGCTCGCTTCAAGTTAAAAGTGCTATCCAGCACAGTTAAGACACATAAAACCGCCGTTGAGTATGCCTGTGGAGTGATCCCATGACCTATTCAATACGGCTGAGCGAGAGTGGAGATTATGTTTTGCTGGAAGTTGTCGGTGATATCACCGCCGATCTGGCCATGCAAATGAATCTGGAAGCGCACCAGAAAGGCCTGGAACTGGATGTGCATCGTTATCTGGTTGATCTGACCCAATCCCGCAATACCGAATCCAGCGTGGAAGATTTTCGTTTTATGGCTTCTATGCAGGCAGAACCGGCTATCGATCATCTGGCCCGGGTGGCATTGCTGGTAGCGCAGGGCGATCATACTCATGATTTTGTACAGACACTCGCCAGCAACAGCGGCCTGGATGTGACTATTTTTAACGATCGTGAGGCTGCGCTGGCGCATCTGCGCAAAACGAATCTCAATAAATAAACCGCCTTCCAATAGACTACCTTCGAATCGAATCAAGTGAATCCAATGAGATTGATTAAGAACGCATCTTAAACTGTTAAGTTCTTAAACTGCATCCGTCTGCAGTGCCGCCGTAAGAACCGCACGCGCGCGGCTACCGAATGCCACCAGTATAATTTGCCGCACGCTACTGTTTGGATGCGTATTGATAAAATCGCGGATTGTACTCACGGCAATTTTCGCCGCATCCTCCAGGGGATAGCCGTACACGCCGGTGCTTATAGAGGGAAAGGCAATGCTCCTTAAACCGCGCTCATGAGCGATCATCAACGAATTATAATAACAGGCCGCCAGTAGTTCCGGTTCCCGCTGCCGACCACCGCGCCATATGGGTCCGACGGTATGAATAACGTGGGCAGCCGGCAATCCATAACCGGCGGTTATGCGCGCTTCTCCCGTGGGACATCCGCCGATGGTGCGACATTCCGCCAATAGTTCCGGTCCGGCCGCGCGATGTATTGCACCATCAACCCCACCGCCACCCAACAACGATTCATTAGCGGCGTTGACAATCGCGTCTACGTTCAGTTGCGTAATATCGCCTTCATATACTTCGATAGTAGCCATGCGTTGTTCCGTCCTGGTGCTATACAGATAAGATTAGATCGGGCTATTAATTTAATCGGCTGACGCGATGCGACGCCGGCCGGTTCTGTTCATGAACGGAATCAATATAACCTACGGTCATGCGGTTCTCCAGCGCTCGTTGGATTGCGTCGGTCAGGGATTGCAGGGCGAACTCATCCCTGGCTTCGATGATCGGCACATGCAGAAACACAACTTCCGGCGCCAAACGTCGGAATGCAGCCAGAAAATAAATGGCATTGCACAGATAACGACCCGCGTCCCGGGATAGGCATACCGGAAAAAGCGATTGAGAACGCAGGCCACGCAGTAGGGGGCGTAGAAAATTTTTGGTGCGTATGACGTCGGGAGCTCCGGCTATCAGGCGGGAACCCGCTGTCGGACTTGCACCGTCGATGTCGGCAATAGAATCGGTCTGGTTTACAGCTTGCGTTTCCAGACGCACGACGTCCGCAGGCGCAATACCCAGCATGAGCAATAACGGCGCCTGTCGGAGTTCACGTATGGCAGTCAGGGATGTCGGTGCTCGTTCCCAGCTTACCGGCAATTGATATCCCCGGATACGGCGGCCATCATACAGCAGTCTGCCATGCAGGCGGTGTGCAATGTTACCGGAGGCATTGAATGCGTATTGATCGAACGGTCCGAAGCCGGTTACCACCGGATCGCCGGGAATGTATGCGGATGCCTGCATGTACGACCATAAGGAAAGCATGTAACACGATAACCCGCAAGCGGAAAACAATTGCCCCCTGAAAGCCCGACGAAAATCTGAACAGGCGCATGGCTTTGATAGTTCAAAAATTCGGGGGCACATCGCTCATGGATGCGGATCGCATTCGCAATGTGGCCAATCGCATTAAGATGTACTACGACCAGGGTCACGATCTGGTGGTGGTGCTTTCGGCCATGGGCCATACCACCGATCATCTTGTAGATCTGGCCTTTTCATTGAACGCCAATCCGGGAAAGCGCGAAATGGATGTGTTGCTTTCCACCGGCGAACAGGTTTCTATTGCGCTGATGGCCATGGCGCTGGAAACGCTGGGAGTGCCGGCCATTTCGTTTACCGGCGGGCAGATCCGCATACGAACCGACGCCGCGCATACAGAAGCGCGCATTCAGGAAATTGATACCACCCGTGTTCGCGAACATCTGGCCGCCCGGCGGGTTTGTATCGTCGCCGGTTTTCAGGGCGTGGATGAAGATTTGAATATTACCACCCTGGGTCGCGGTGGCAGCGATACGACGGCGGTGGCCATGGCGGTGGCGCTGGAAGCCAGCGAATGCGAAATATTTACCGATGTGGACGGAGTATATACCACCGATCCCAACAAAGTGCCTACGGCCCGACGCATGGAACGCATCGTGTACGAGGAGAT
>JAGRMX010000248.1 GCA_020441025.1 Leptospiraceae bacterium | reverse complement strand
GGTCGTCAGAAACAGGATTTTCACGCCCGCCTCTTTCGCCGCCGCACAGGCCTGCGGCAGTTCTTTCTCCGCGTTTTCGGGCAGAATGTGTCCTTTGGGTCGCACGGTCAGATCGAGACCGTCCAGGCCAATCGACTTGAAGGCTTTGCACACGTCCGCGATCGGCATGTCCTGAAAGCTCTTGGTGAAAGCACCCAGCTGATAACCGGCTGCCGGTTTTGATTTCGCTTTCGCATCTTCGCCTGCCAGTACCCCGTGTTGTGTCTGCAGCATGCCGGCGACTGCTGTACCCGTTAATACCTGCGCGGCGGTCTGTTTCAGAAAATCGCGGCGGGGAAGCCGATTATAGGGGGAGGGAGTATTCCGCATGTTGAAAACCTTCTTTATGATCCGTTGTCCTGTAGATTTCGAGGAAAGCCGTTTTATAGTAGTATGAACTGAGACCGACCCTTTTTCTACCGGATTTGCCTGTTTTACTGAAATCGAAAGAGATCCCCGTTGAATACGTCTGAGCCGCTCACCCTCGTTGCGACTTCCGCTTTTGGCCTGGAAGCTGTGGTTTCGCGCGAATTGAAACAACTGGGATACGAAGAGCAGACGATTGAAAACGGCCGCATCACCTTTCAGGGGGATCTTGCCGCGATCTGCCACTGCAATCTCTGGCTCCGCAGTGCCGACCGGGTGCTCATCAGCCTGGGGGAATTCACGGCACTCGACTTTGATGACCTGTTCGACGAAATCCGCGATATCGAATGGGAACGCTGGCTCCCCCCCTCCCGCCGATTCCCCGAACAGGCCGCATTGGGTATTATTACGAGTTATCCTGAGCGTTGTCACCAGGCGACGATCAGGGGAGTAACCAGATGACGGCGCCGGGCGGATTATATAATAGAGATGCTTTTGTTTTTACCGAAAATGGTGTACATACACATGCAGATGATTCTGGCAATCAAGAGTTGATCGCCGACTGGGCGGTCAACTGCGCGCACCAGGTGGGCAACATTCTTACCATGATCGGCCCACCATCCGAAGAAGTATCGTCGCTCCTGCTGGAAATGTTTCAACAGGAACTGAAAGCTCCGCAACTGCGAGGCACTCCCGAACTGGAATATCTCCTGTATGTAAATGATTCGCTGGCTCCCGCCGATACAATCGAGTCTCCTCCGACCCAGGAGTTGATGCGCGGCATTCTGGACCAATTGAACACACTGGTAAACAATAGCGGCCCCGCCCTGCGCAGCGTGCTCGAAAGAGTAAGCAAATTGATCCGGGCCTATGACCTGATTCTGGATATGCAATTGGGCTACGCAAAGGGCACCCGGCTACGCAATTCACTGCTGACTCTAATGCATTCGCACCGAGTTAATTTGCGTACTACCGACGTCTCCGAATTTATCCGGGAAACCGGCGGCGGCCTGAAATCTTTCGGTCGCATGCCGGGACTGAACGTGCGCTTTTTTCTGCGGTCCCGCGGCGCCGTTTTATTGGATGGGCCTCTGTTTTCGCAGGTAGTATACAACATATTCAAGAACGCTCTGGATGAATTTAAGCGATTACCCGGGAAAGTACATGTGATTTACTTCCTCACTTTTGACGCGAACGACGGAGTTCACATTCGCATCGGCAACAACGGCCCTCATCTGATTGGTAACCCTTTCGCGGGTATTTCCAGTAAGTCCAGCGGGCGGGGCATCGGATTACGATTGGCGCGCAATATCGTCGCCGAGCATAATGCCTCCATCGAAGCTTTTTCAAACGATCGAAAAACGTATGGCGCTTTTTTTGAAATCGTATTACCATATGCGCCCATCGCCGGCCCGCAGCCGATCACAGGCGATAGAAGCACAATTCAGAACGTCTGCCCGCGCTTGAACAAAATCATTCCCGATGCCCATGTACGCGTCCGCATTCGGGCCGAAACGCCGTTGCGCATCAGCATCATCGACGAAGACGCCGCCATACTGAAAAGCATACGTGCCATGCTGATGGATGCGGATGAAGTTCGTGAATATACTGACTTTCAATCGTTTAAACGCGATTTTCGTCCGGAGGAAACCGATCTGGTGATCAGTGATTGCGCTTTATCCAGCGGCACCGTGGAAGATTGTGCGCACCTGGTTCTGAATTCGGAGCGCGCCATTCCTTTCTGTCTGATCAGCGTAAATCCTCAGGAGCGCTTCTTCGGCCGGCGTAACCTGTTGGATCTGTTGAAGAGCGTACGGGGTTGGGCCTTTCTGTCCGGTCCGTTCACCGGGGATGTTCTATGCGAAGCCATTGACAGTTATCGCTGGCTTGTTTGGCGTCGGAGGACTCCGCACAGGCGTATTCTGTTACTGGATGATGAACCCATTATATATAAGTATGTTAGCATAGCCTTGCACGGACTGGAAAGGCGGGGCTTTGAAATCGATTACTGCACCTGTATCACCGAAGCCCTGCTGATGGTCGAACAACATGCGTACGCCTTCATACTTGCGGATAAGAACCTGTCCGACTCGACAACCGTCCCGTTTCTGAAGGCGCTGCCGGAGCGCGGCATTTCCGTGCCGGTATACCTGCTGACCGGTGAAGATCCACTCGGTCCGGAAATTATGAAACTACAATCAGCGGGATTGATCATGGATTGTATATACAAAGGCCATCGGTTTAACGATTCCCTGCGATACCTGGCCCGCCTGATAATTGGAGAAACTGAGGATGCTGCAGAAGATAGAAACATATAAGAATAGCGCGGTTTATGAAGAGAACAATCGGATTCTGCACAATGTGAAAAACCATTGTTCATTCCACCTGAAGCTTAACCTGGAAGTGGTATTGAATGAAAGTCCGGATACGCCCTACTTTTCCGATTTTCTGGGAAATATTGCGACCAATATACAAAATTCGCATGAACTGCTCACTCAATTCGACGTGAACATTCCGGAAGATTGCCGGGAGTTTTTCGCGCCCGCATTAAGTGATCTGCTCACCATCTTAAAGGAAGAAAGCGAGCGTCTACAGGCTTTTCAAACCCAGTTCGCGACCGGCGGCATGGATGATCCGGATTGGCTGGCCTGGTATAATTCCGGTGAGTTGACGCCCCTGCTGCAACACATCCCGGTCGGAAAACTGGCGGAGCAATCCCGGGAGTTGTATCGCCGGCATTCGGAACTGAGCTATGAATCTTAACTCGCACAACAACGAAATCGACGGAGAAGCCCTGCGCGGTTTGCGTATACTGCTGGTTGATGATGAACCCCAGATGCAGACGGTGGTAAATCGATATCTGGAGAGCACCTTCGGTCGGATTGAGTATACCGATGATCCGGCCACGGCCTATCAACTGCTGGACAATGAATACTTCGACATATTGTTGCTGGATTTACATTTCCCGCTGGCCAACGGCTTTCAACTGCTGGCCGATTGGTCCACGCGCCTGCGTATGAAGCATCTTAAAATTATAATTCTGAGTCACGAACAGGATGGGCACAAAATAAGCGAAGGCTTTGGGCTGCCCATTACCCGCTACATCGCGAAAGAAGATTTGCCCCGCGAACTGTTGCCCTTCTTAACTCATCTGGGTTCGGAAATCGTACCGTGCAGTCGCCCCAATCGCATTGGTTGGCATTTATTGAACGATTTGACTCATCATCCGGGAAATATCATTCCATATTATCAGCTTAAAGTAAATCCGCGTCGTCCGCTGGCCGCCGAAGCGTTGGCCCGCTGGAAGAATACCGAGTTTGCCGAGGCCGGCAGCGGCATTGTTCCGGCCGGTTTGTTCTTTCCGGCCATTGCCCGGCTTCCCGAAGCCAGGCAAATCGATTTCATCATATTGGAACAGGTTTGCTCCCAACTTCGAATCTGGCAGAAGAAGGCCTTTCCGTTTATCCGCGTATCGGTGAATTTCTCCGCATCGCATTTTGATCAACCCGAATCCATTCCCAGGATACTGGACATACTGCGTCGTTTTGAAATAAGTCCGCGCTCACTTTCCATAGAAATCACCGAAACCGACATCATGCATAATTTCGATAAAGCTTCGGCCATGTTGCGACGCTTACGTGAACTGGAAATCGAAACCGCCATGGACGACTTCGGCGTGGCCAATTCCAATCTGGTAAACCTGGTGCGCTTGATGAACGCCAATACGCTCGATCATGTGAAGCTGGACGGCGGCCTGGTGGACGGTATATTAACCGACGCGACCACGCTGATCGTAACCCGCGCGCAAATTCAAATGTTGCGTCGACTGGGCATGGCCATGACGGTGGAGCGGATCGACTCCGCCGCCAAAGCGCAAAAAATGCACGAACTCGATCCGACTATCTACCAGCAGGGCTTTTTTATCAACAAACCCGAACCTCCGGAGGTGTTACAGGAACGATTGCAGCCGGCAGCCGTGCAGTCTCTATTTGAGCGTATGGGAGTGGCCTGACATGCAAAACAGTACGGGTAACATTCAATCCATGACCGATACCCGGCGGTCCTCTCTGTTTCAGCCGGTGGAATGGGACGCCGGGCTGCAATCGCTGATCGACAACCATCCCGATCGTTTTCGAACGGGCGATCAGGGGATCTACTTTATGGGGTCCGCGATGCGCCCGGCAGAGCTGAGTTGCTTTCACGGAAACAATCGATCGGCCGGTCACATACTGTACTATCGTTCGCGACTCCCGGCATTTCTGGAAAGATATCAGACGCTGGTCGCTCTGCGGGGCGAGCGCCTGGTTGCGGAGCGCGCGGAAATTATTCGACACTTCGATTTCATGCCGGTTTGGACCCATATGTTAAACATGCATTTGCTGGTTGCGGACGATCATCGTGCGGCTTTGCTGCACATTCGCAATGCTCTCTCGAATTTATTCGGATTCGGCGCCGGCCCGGGCGAAGGCCTGGTGCATATGGTAATGAATGGAACCGAAGCGATCGCAAAACTTTCGGAAACACAATACGATTTACTGATTACCGATATAGACATGCCCGGAGCGGACGGATTCGAAGTGATTCGTTTTTTTCAAGATGTGGGTGCCGACCGGAGTACGCGAATCATCGTTTTTTCAGGCTCGCCGCGTTCTCGGTACGCGGATTCTCTGATGCGATACAACGTGCTCTATTATGTACAAAAGGATGATTTGCTCAGCGAGCTCATTGAAGCCCTGTGGAAGGTGAGCGTAGACGCCTTCTTGAGTGCAAACTACCAGGAAAATCAGACCCACCTGCTGACCCCTCTGTCTCAAATCAGCCCCGGCCGGGTAACGCCCGAAGAACTGGCCCATAGAATTATTAACGCTCTCGGCCAATACACGGATCTGGAGCAGCGTCAACAGGTGCTGCAAACGCTGGGTGGTCGCCACGATCCGGTGACGGATGTGCTGGTAATGGGCGTGTTACTGCGATCAAATTTGCTGGAAGCCGAAAAACTCATCATCATTCAGCGTTTATCCGGAATGCTGGAGACGCAACAGGCCGCCATTGCCGAAACCGAGAATGTGCTGCATTCCGTACTGGAAGCAGCGCCGGCCGATCCGATCCAGAACGCCATTATCGATCTCTTTTTGAAACATCGCATCGGGCTGGTCACCGCCCGTCTGCGCGCCCTGCTCTTCCATTATAAACTGAGTTCGAACGTACGCCGGCATCTGGTGTTTCAATTATG
>JAGRMX010000247.1 GCA_020441025.1 Leptospiraceae bacterium | reverse complement strand
GATGGCATGCGCCAGCAATATATCCACACCCAGAAAACTCAAATTGCCCAGCGCAAAAATTTCCAGAACTACCGGCGCTCGCCAGACCCGTCCCACCTGCGGAGTGAACATATTCGAATGGTAAACAGTAAGCATCAGCGTCCCTGGCGAATAGCGCGGGCCCGGGCCTTTAATTGCACCAGTCCATGCAGCAACTCATAATTTCCATGCCATTGCACAAAGTCGGCTCCGCCCATGAACGCTCCGTGTTTGGCTGTGCGACCGTAATAGTGCCAGTAATCAAAATACAAAAACTCAATCTCTTCATCGAAAGGTTGCGCCGTAAGCAAACCGTCCCGATACAGGCCGTCCATAATCTGCCGGGCTTCCTGTACGCGTTCATTGGTATTCAACACTACCGCTTCGGCCTGTTCATAAAACGCGTCCGTATGAGACGATGAGTGACAGGAACCGCACAGCTCTTTCATATTCGCCTGCCCGCGATCATAGTGCTCTCGCTTCGTGCTGACCGCCGCGAATAAAAACCAGGACAATCGTTCGGTAACGTCGTGCGTGACCTTCTGTCCTTCCAGTCCGCTCATGTGGCAGGTGGCGCAGGATGGAATGGGCATATCCCTGGTGGTAAGATCGTCCGGATTGACACTCAGGTTCATACGATCTTTATGCGCGTTCCATAAAGCACCGTGCCTGGATTCATGAAAAATCTCCAGTTGCGAATGATCGGGTCCCATATGACATTGTCCGCAGGTTTCCGGTTCGCGGGCCATGGCAATCGACGCATCATGACGCGTATGACAATGGCTGCAATCTCCGATCGATCCATCCGCATTGGGCCGACCCACGCTATGACAGCCGGAACATCCCGACGCGATGGCCGCGCTGCCTTCCATACGCGCCAGTTGATTGGGCTCACGTTGCACGGCGCCGGGATGATATTTTTCGGCATGCGCAATCTGTTCAGGCGTAAAATCTGCGCTGCCGCGCACCGCCGCCCAGGCCGGTGCCGCATGCCGACTGCGCAGATACTGGGTGTACTGGTTTTCATGACAGCTGCTGCAATTGGCGGCGGTCACACGATCCGTAATTTCAAATCCACGATGATCATTGGCGTTCTGGTTTTCCACCGGTTGATGACAGTCGAGGCAGGTAACGGCCTGTAACGCATGCGTGCTGTGTTCGAATTGATCCACAATGGCGGGCGTTTCCTGCCGATGGCATTCGGCGCACTTACCGCTGGCGGTGATAAACTTTTCGTCCGGCTGGCCCAGTTCGGCATCCGGTCGCAGATTGTGCAATATGTAAGCTCCGGTCACCAACGCGGTGCCCAACAAGACGGCCACAAAAATATACGCGAAAGAAGTGCCATCGGCCTTGAACTGCAGAGTTTGTTTCCATTCCTTCCAGAAAGAACGCATAGGAGCACCATTATTCGACTGCTTTATAAGCGGCCTGTTAGTTAAATTTATTTAGAAGTGAGCCGTCTGCCGGGGCAAACCAAACAGGTCTGTCATATGTTCTACAACTTCGCAAGCAGTTTTTACACATACATAATGCATTTAGCCAATGAATTGCTGATACATATGCAGCGAATAGACGCATCCGCTCTCTCAGCGTCCGGTCATACTACGCCAGAGTTCCACTTCGGCCCGGGAGGCTCGGAACAGATTACGGAAAGTTTCATCCTCAGGACGGTTGTAAATATACACTTCTATTGCTTCCGGTCCGCAGCGAATCACGGCCGCCGGCACTCCGAAACGTCGCCGAATCAATTGTGCGTTCAGTCGTTCCGGCACGATAAAATCGTATGCGGGACTGTCCTGTGCGCCGAAAAAAGCGTAGTAGTTGTTGATCCAGTACAGAGGCTGTAGATCCGCGGAAACCGGATTCACCAGCATGCCGTTCGCACTGAACAGGGTCGTCGGTCGCGCGTTCCAGTAATCCGCCAGACCGTTATGCAAATTGTAACGTTGCGCATGTTTCGTCAGGCAAGCGGCCAGCGGATGTTGAAACCGAATCGACCGGAAGGATATGCCAAAGCCGATGGCCGACACAATCAAAACAATCGACATGCATGCGATTAGCACGGGCCATTTATTTCGCAATCCGGTGATGCCCCACAGACCGGGCATACTCGCAAGAAATAGCGTGGAAAAAAGCAGCAACATGGCCGGCCCCAGGTAACGGGGCGCGAAATGACCGCTGAGTACGGTCATGCCTGTGGTAGCCAATACGCTCAACAGGGTGCCGATCAACACAAAAAAGATCAATGTCGGTATCGCACCGGCCACATTACCTGAGTTTTGTATTTTAGCTATACTCTCGGAATCGCCCCTGTTGTTTTTGTAATCCGACTTTTTTAAAAAATCGGCGTTGTAAGCCACTCCTCCGGTCCGCTCGGGGGTGGCCCGCGCAATTCGAATCAAAACCAACATGAGCAACAGAAAACCCGCCGCAGCGAGCAAATACAATTGCCGGCCATCCTGTGCGGCAAGCAACAATCGCGCAGGAAGATCGATATTCCCGGTGTCCGATGCGGCTTCGCTCCAGGCCGATGGGATTATAAAGAAATTCCAGTCACGCAGTTTATAATCCAGCAGCAACCCCGCGACTACCGCAACGCTGAAACTCCAGAAGTTGATTCGATTCAGGCGCAGGTTACGCCTGAAAACCGAAAACGCATAAACAATCAAAAAAGGCGCAATCAGAACGACCAGCGCCAGGCGATCGGAAGCGACAACCAGGGCAATGATCGTACCGGCGCCGATCCAATCATACGTCCGCAAGCGATCGGGTGCAGCCAGCAGACACATGACAGCCGGAGCACATAACCACAGACCGGCGTGATGACCCGGCAGTACCAGAATAATCCATTGCGTGATTTTACCGAACAGCATGGCGCCCGCCAGCAGAGCGATGTGTAACCAACAAATACAGACGAACAAAAAGCGATTGGATATATCCGCCGGCAGTGCCAGCCGGGCGCAACGTGTCCACAACACCAGGCCGCACGAACAGAAGATTACAACATATAGAAACTGCGCATCAACCGGATCGGTGGTAAAATAATAGGCCGGCAGATACAGCAATAGATCCGGAAAAAAATAAGGCGCCGGAGGCAATTTCCAGCCTCGCATGGACAGCGGACCAAAAACATCCTGCCAGAAGGCGTAGGGATACAATGCGTCGGCGTTGAATAGATGCGCGGCAGCCACTTCCGAAACCGCGCTCCATTTTAAAAACAGAAACGACGTCGCACAGAACGCAACCAGGCCGGAGATTACTCCGACCCGTTTTGTGATGCGCGCATCAAACCACATGCGATTGTTTATGGGACGGCCGTATCGGTACTTTGCGTCGTCCGGCGCGAGTACTCCGGTTCCGGTATCTGGATATCATCCAGCTCCTCGGTAGCCAGTTCCATCAAAATCTCATCGACTTTCTGCTGCACTTTTTGCTCTATTTCCAGATATGCCGGATCCATGTAGTAACTATCGGTCATCCGGGCCCGCTTTTTTACGTATAATCATACGCGCCTGAGTGTGAAACTACGGGTAATTGCGTTTCGGTTCTTAAAAGATTATGGTTACGCATAGAATATGATGCAAGCGCCTGAAAACAAGCCGATGGCATTCATCCGATTGCACCGCCTGCGCTCGCTCGGGAAATGCGCTCTGACGTTGTCATTGGCGAGCTTTATGTTCTGTCAGGGCTTTGCGAGTGCAGGCGAGCAAAATTCCACCGGCAATGACGATTCTCCCGTCGAAGTCTTCCGCCAGATCCATTCGAAAACGCCGGTCACAATGGATTTGATACTACCCCGGCGCACACAATCTGGCGCCGAAGAAAGCGCGCCCATCTATGCCTGGATCGCGTTCGTCACCCGTCCGAACGCGCGAGACCCGGCGCACGCATCGTTTGCTCGCTACGCCCACATAGGCCTGGCGCTTGCGCGTTATCGCTATGGAGTAATCCTGATTCACATTCCGGAAACAGATTCCATTGACTTTCACACCGAATTATCCGATCGCCTGCAATGGTTGCACGCGCCCGGCAACATAACCACGTTCAGCAAGCAACCCGACCAACCGGAACGAATCTATTGCATGTCCGGTCCCGATGCGAATGACGCGCTATTTACGTCGATGCTCAAGCATGCCCGCATCCATCCCGATTATCCGACCCGATCAAATTCGGGCGATGCTCGTTTCTGTTCCGGATTCATTTTGCTCGGTGGAATCGGTGCGGACCGGGGCGTCAGGCTCGAATCCGACCGGCGCACTCTGCAAAACCTTTCCCGGAATGGTTTACCGGTTTTAATACTGCTCGGAAAAAAACAAACAACCGCCGTGCGTCGCATCAATCAGGATCTGCACAATCTGTTGCTCGCAAATCCCGAGCAACCGCGTATCTTCTTGAATGAGTTTCATGGCTACGACGCGGTCCACCTGTTACGCGATTTCGGTCGACCGGATAGACCGATCCTGCCCATCACCCTGCGGTATATCTGGGAAGTAGAATCGGGTCGCCGTTAAATCCTACGATAAGAACCGGATCACTGCACAGATAAAATTGCCGGGATTCTTCCGGGCTGCTTCCCGTTCGTTTACCTCAGAAAAGAACATGACGATGATGGACGTTGCCTGCTTCTGGATGTATGTCTGCGTCTCAGCTTCAGAAAAACCGCCGGGTGGCCCTCTGGCTTTTCGGTGTTTGCGCATTGATTTTTATAATGGTTTCGGTAGGCGGCATCACCCGGCTGACCCGTTCCGGTCTATCGATTGTAGAATGGCGACCCATCACGGGCGTATTGCCGCCGCTTTCGGAACAGGCCTGGCACGCCGAGTTTGAAAAATACAAACAGTTTCCCGAGTATCAGAAAATCAATCGGGGTATGAGCCTGGAGGATTTTAAGTTTATCTTTTTCTGGGAGTTCATGCATCGCCTGCTCGGTCGAGTGATCGGCCTGGCGTTTCTGCTGCCATTTCTATATTTTTTCTTTCGGGGCTACCTGCGCCGTAAAGACAGTCTGCATTTTTTGATTATGTTTATTCTGGGCGGCCTACAGGGATTCATCGGTTGGTACATGGTAAAGAGCGGCCTGGTGCATGATCCACATGTCAGCCACTATCGATTGGCCACACATTTATTGGCGGCGTTCGGTCTGTTCGCCTATATCCTGGCGTATGCTCTGGGCCTGTGGTCGCGACAGCAAACGGATGTTCAGCGCGATTCTGATAAAAGCAATCGCAACACGCTCCGCTACATTTACATGGCCCTTACCGTGTTGAGTGTCGTTTTGCTTTTTCAAATTCTATATGGCGCTTTCGTCGCCGGTCTCAAAGCGGGATACCACTTCAATACTTTCCCGCTCATGAATGGCAAATGGATTCCCGATGGTTTAGTGGATGCCGGTACCATCTGGCACAACCTGGTGGAGCGACCGCTTACGGTGCAATTTATTCATCGCGCTCTGGCCTGGACGCTGGTTGCTCTGGCGCTGGGTTATTTTCTATCGTTACCCGTTTTTGTACGCAACCAGGCGCTCGCCCTGCGACTGGCCGCCATGCGCGGGGCTCAGTTAATTCTGGCCGGCATCCTGGTGCAGTTTCTGATTGGAATCAGCACTCTGCTTTTGCATGTG
>JAGRMX010000246.1 GCA_020441025.1 Leptospiraceae bacterium | reverse complement strand
TGGATCATTTCTTACAGAATGTCGAAAACAGCAAAGGCGACGAGCGTGAAGAGGCCAAAAAGAAAATGCTGGCCGCATTTCAGTTGCTGGGAAATAATCATCCGCTGGTAAACGAATATCGCCGCAAACTTTCTTCCATTCTTTTTTGATCGTCTTTGCCGACGGTAGTTATAAAAATGCAGGCGATTTGAACAATAATTCAAATAAAAATTTCTAGATAAGCATACACGATCAACGGACTATTTAAACCAATCATGTCATCCCGGAATAATACCATTGGAGTACTGTTTGTCTGTCTGGGAAACATCTGTCGTTCACCGGCGGCGGAGGGCACCTTTCGACACCTGGTGAGCGCCGCCGGGCTGGAAAAATACTTTCACATAGATTCGTGCGGTACTTCGGCTTATCACATTGGCGAACCGGCCAATGCCAATTCTCGACGGGTGGCCAAGAAACGCGGATTCGATTTGCATTCCCGGGCGCGTCAGTTTCATCGGGCCGATTTTCAAAAATTTGACTATATACTGGCGATGGATCGCAGCAACTATGCGGATCTGATGCGCCTGGCGGAAAGCGGACCGGATAAGGAACGCGTGCATATGTATCGTAAATTCGATCCGGAAGTACATACCGAAGATAGCGTACCCGATCCGTACTACGGAGGACCGGAAGGATTCGAAGAAGTACAGGACATAGTTTTACGAACCGGAGAAAATTTTTTAACTTACCTGCGTGAGAATCACAATCTGAAATGAACGCATCCGCCGCAAAAAGCGTAACTCTGTATGAAGTCGGCCCCCGGGACGGACTGCAAAATGAAAAGCAGGCCGTTCCCCCGGAAGTTAAAATTGAATACATCAATCGGCTGGCGCGCACCGGATTGCGCTTCATCGAAGCGACTTCTTTTGTAAAACCGGGCGCCATTCCGCAGCTGCAGGATGCCGCCGAGGTGATGAGCGGAATTGAACGTCCGGATTCGGTAAACTTTGTTGCGCTGGTGCCCAATCAACGCGGTATGCAGGCCGCCATAGACGCCGGACTGCGAACCATAGCCGTCTTTACCGCCGCTTCCGACGCATTCACACAAAAAAATATAAATTGTACGGTGGCCGAGAGTCTCGCGCGCTTCGCGGATGTTTTCGCGCTGGCCCGGGAACATAGCATACGAGTGCGTGCGTATGTATCCACGGTGGTGGAATGCCCTTATGCGGGACGCATCGATCCCGGAGCGGTGCTACAGGTTTCACAGAAGCTGCTGGATATGGGCGCTTATGAAATTTCCCTGGGAGAGACCATCGGTGTTGCCGTTCCCGATGATATTGCCCGCTTACTGGACGCGTTGCTGTCCGACATACCGGCAGATAAGCTGGCCGGACATTATCACGATACCCGCGGTACGGCCCTGGCCAATGTCATGCGATCCCTGGAATACGGTTTGCGTACTTTCGACGCCAGTTCCGCGGGCCTGGGCGGCTGTCCGTACGCCCCCGGCGCTGCCGGCAATGTGGCTACGGAAGATCTGGTGTATGCTCTGGAGCGCAGCGGGTATGAAACCGGCGTGAATCTGGTTGCTCTGGCCGAAGCCAGTCGTTATATTCTGGAAAACATGCAACGCGCCTCCGTTTCGCGCGTCTACGCTACGATTCCGCAGCAAAATTGAAAAACTCAACGAGGCCGTCATGCACAGATCCATTCCATTACCATTCATTCGATTAATACGGAGTACTGTACTCGCCGCCTGCGCACTGCTTGCTTTAACATTAAGTGCGCACCTGTCGTCTTCGAGCGCGTTGCAGGCCCAGAACTCGCAGTGGGCTGTGGATAAATCGGCTTCGTCGATCGGTTTTACCGCCGATTCTTTATTTGGTGATGTACCCGGTACCTTTCACGAGTGGTCGTTTAACGGTACAATCAATTCGGATGTAACTTCCGCCGCCGGCACGCTGACGGTACAGGTAGCCTCGATCGACACCAATAACAGTACGCGCGATGATCACCTGCGCAATGAGGATTTTTTCGAAGTCACTCGATTTCCCACGGCCACGTTTCGCATCCAATCGGTGGAACCGGACGGCGAGTATTTGATTGTGAGCGGCAGCCTGACCATTCGCGACGTCACCCGACCCGTGGAAATGGAATTCAAAAAGAGCGTTACCGGTAATCAGGCCGTTCTGAATGGTCGCATGCTACTGAATCGCACCGACTATGGAATCGATTACAACAGCCGATTGAATCCTATTGAAGAAGAGGTCGTGCTGGAAATGAAGATTGTATTGAAAAAATAAATTTTTAGAATTCATAATTTTGAGATGAGTTCTTATTCCGGCGGAATCACCCGGCAGGTACCGCTGGAAACTTTTTCACCGCGCTGGTTGGTCCACAGCACTTTCATTTCCACCGCTTTCAAACGCGGAATTTTTTTGGTAACTTCCACCGCACAGGTAATGGTATCGCCCGGATAGGTGGGCTTGCGATACTTCTGAGTAACCTCCAGCGCCACGGTTCCCAGACCCGGTAGTTTCATTCCGAGTACCGGTGCCAGCAACGCACCCGGTAAACCACCGTGCGCAATCCTGGTTTTAAAAGGAGTTTGCTTCGCGTATTCCTCATCCACGTGCATGGGATTGAAATCGCCGCTCACTCCGGCATAAAGATAAATGTCCGTTTCGGTAATGGTTTTGGTAAAACTGGCGCTGTCACCGATGTTGATCTCAGAATAAGTCTTGCCTTTCTGGTACATTTGCTCCAGATATTCCCGCGTGCGGGTCGGTGTCAATTCCTGCACGATCGATTCCACATCGAGAGCGTTGATTCACGCATGCAATACACACATCGCACCGTCTTTCGCCATCTGATTGTCTTCGGACTGGTGGCCTACATCATCACTTCGCGTCAGGCGTCCATGGAGACGGCGCTCAACTGGTATCGATTTCACTGGCTCTTTTTCAGCACGTTATTCCTGTTCAGCCTGGTGTTCGGCTGGTTTGCGGATAACCTGGTGCGGGCCCGCATACCCGCCGACTGGATCTGTCGGCCCCAACCCTCCTTTCTGCGGGACCTGGCCTGTAAATGGGCCGGATGCTCCCGATGCGTTTCGTACTGGACTGCCGGTCTGGTAGGATTCGGTTACAGCTTTGTGCTGGGCCCGGCGACCACGGGCAATAATCCCTGGATTGCCGGATTGGTTTTCGGTCTTATGTCCGCTTCCCTGGCTGCCGCTGCCGCCGTAGCTCATTACCTCTGGCGAGCCGGCGCGACTTCGGATTCGGAATCTGATTCGGATTGAACGCAAGATGCGAAATCCACATAACGGAACATAGCGAATGTGAAATTTAAAGCGCATCTGAAATGATTGTAGAGTCGAAATCTAATAACATATAAAAAGCACTTACCGTGTCGAGGTGGCCATGTCGACGGATTGATCCACCGGTGACTGTGATTGATTTTAAGTATTTTCGATTCATGCAGACGCGCATACACGCGGGTGCCACCTTAAAAGAATCTTTTTCGCACAAATTCAAAGATCGACGGTCAAATAAACATACAAAAAGTAAATATGCTATATTACCAGGCAGGTTCTCTATGATAAAAATACAGTTAAAAAGGTTTCAGTATCAATCCCTTAGACCGGTTGTGCTCATTCTGATTTGTTTGCTTTTAAGCGCTACCGGTTGTTCCAATGAATCACCCGCTACCGGGGGTGCTGAAAGCGACGATATGCCCTTATCGGAAGCAGACGGTTTTTTTGACGCGGAAGAAGCTCCGGCGGAGCAAGCCACAGCCCGGTCTATGGACGAAGACGGCGATTTACTGCTGCGTAATGAACGTGAACGCAGTCAACAACAGGCACCGGGCAGCCCGGAGGTCCAATCGGGTGAACATCAGTACTTCGTTATGCCCTTTGAAAAAGCGGAGGGTCGTTTGCTGGAGTATCGCATCACTCTGAGCTATAAAAGCGAGCAATTTGCCGATTCTCGGCTACAGCTCTTAAAGATCGTGGACGAGTACGGCTATTTGCTGAACGCGCATACCGAAACCGAAGACGCGGCCTTCATGAACGTACAGATGCGCGTAAAGGCCGAAGATGTGTATAAAACCCTGCGTGAATTGGACGCCATCGGCACCCTGGAAACGGAAAACATCGATGTGATCGATCATACCGAAAACATGGTGCTGGCCGAACGAAAATACCGCCGGGAGCAGATCCGCGGCGCCCGGCGGGTACGTGGTGGCCAGAATCTGGCGGCGAAAGATTGGGCCGAGCGCGAACGCTTGATCGCCGAAAGTGAAGACCGCGAGGACGCGGCCGCGCATGAACAATGGCAGATCCGGGACAGGGTGGCATGGGCTACGTTTAACGTACAGGTTCAGGGTCCCGATCCGGTGCCGGGCGTGGAAGCCCCGCAGTATACGCGCGCTCTCATCGGACTGGTGAATCTGTTGCTCGACTTGCTGTATGTTCTGCTGTGGATTTCTCCGCTGATTGCACTGGGCGCAGGTATATGGTATGGAGTGCGCCGTTTAATGCGCGGCCATCGGCAACGCAAACAGACCGGAAATTGAATCGAATTAATTCGAATCTTGTTGAAACCGCATCATTCGCATCCGGAGTACGCCTTAATGTCGGCTCCGGATGTGAGCGGTTTTTCAACATGCCTCACCCGATTGGGCTTCATTGGAAGCTCGCGAACGACTGTGTACCTGCTCGCCGACTTTGCGCAGACGTTCTTCCAACATATCGTACGGCAGATAGCCCTGGGTAACGATAAACAGTTCATGATCCCGACGCGCGCACAACGTGGGAAAGGCGCGAATGCCCAATTCGAACGATAATCCAAAATTTCCGCGCACAATATCTTCGGTTTGTTTGTCGTTGTACATATCGCGGAACTCTTCCACATCCAGTTCTATGCCGGCTGCGGCGCGCTCAAAGGTCTGCAATATGGTCGGATTCTCGGCCCGGGCATAGAATAATTTTTGCAGCTCATCCTGGTAATCGAGGGCGCAATCGTTACGCATGCGCCAGGCCGCGACCACGGCACGCGACGCCGGTGAGGTATCGTACACAAAGCCGGGATACTTTTCAAAAAAACTAAAATCGAAATCACGTCCGGATGCCTCCTGCACGTGCTTCCAGTGGCTGGCAATTTCCAGACCCATGTGCGCCGGCATGGCACGGGTTTCATCGGGCCGCAATCCGCCGGTAATCAGTGAAAGTGAAAAACGATCCGGATGGCGTTGGCGCAATTCACGCAGCACGGGCGAGAATCCATAACACCAGGAACACATGGGATCGGTAAAATACAATAATTCCAGTGCATTCATTGTTGAAGCCTCCCGGTCCGGTCAGAAAATATGGTCCAATTTTGCTCGCGGGCGTCGCTGCCGGCCGGTATTAAGTTTCTGTCCAGAGCAGTTCTTTTGAATGTAACAGGTATCCCAGCAGGAATCAAGTGAGAAAGCCATGATCCGTATAGAATATGAACATGAATCGGTTTTGAATTTGACCGATACGGACCTGAACCTGAATCTACTGGAAATTTCGTTAAAGCACGGCATTAACCACGTGCACGCCTGTGGCGGTAACGCGCGTTGCTCCACCTGTCGGGTTTTAGTTTCCGATGGTCTGGAACAATGCGAACCGCGCAATGCAAAAGAAAAT
>JAGRMX010000245.1 GCA_020441025.1 Leptospiraceae bacterium | reverse complement strand
GTACAAACGCGGCATACGATAGGGCGGAATCTCCAGCACAAACGAAATCGACGGAGTTCGCAACACACCCCGATTCAAAATCCAGGCGATGGGCAACGCGAACACCAATCCCACGCCATGCATGGCGAATAAGGTGAATGCCGCCCAGCCCGCACCGTACTGCGGTTCAATAAAGGCGCCGATTAAAAGCACATAAACCGGCAGGCGCGCGGAACAGGACATCAATGGCGCCACCAGAATGGTGGCCATGCGCGCCCGCGGATCGGGCATCACCCGGGCGGCCATGATGCCCGGAACGGCACAGGCAAAGCTGGACAGCATGGGAATAAACGCGCGCCCGTTCAATCCCGTCCAGCTCAACAATCGATCCATCAAGAACGAAGCCCGGGCCAGATACCCGCTATCTTCCATGACGGCAATGAATAGAAACAATATGGCTATCTGCGGTACGAAAATTACGACCGAGCCCACCCCACCGATGACACCGTCCACTAACAACGATTGCAGAACCGGCCAATCATTTAAGTACACGCCGATTAAATCGCCGACGGCACCGAAAGACCATTCAATGACGTCCATCAAGGGACCGGCCCAGCTGTAGATGGCCTGGAACATCAAATACATAATGCTCACGAAAGCCAGCAACCCCGCCGCCCGGTGCGTGAAAAAACGATCCAGTTTATTGGTAAGCGTTTCTTTGCGCGACTCGGCCCGCACTTCACATTTAGAAATAACCAGCTCCGCCCAGCGATAACGCGCGGTCGCCACGTCGGTGTATTGAATGCGACCTTCCCTTTCGTACCGTTCGCGCGCCGTACGAATCCGATCGAGCACATCCGGTCTGTCTTTCAGGCGATGCAACAGGGCGATATGTCGATCCAATATCAATTCACGCGCTTCGAAACGACTGACCGGATATAGTTCCGCCAGTTGTGATTTTAATTCGCCCGCGCATCGTTCCAGAGTGGGCGAAAGATCCACGACACCTTCCAGATGGTGTCGGGTATGCGCATCCGTATTATCCGCCAGCACAGCCGACAGCTCATGTTTCAGGCGCTTCAATTGCCCGGCATCGCGACCGACAATCGGAATGACCGGCACCTCCAGTAAGTCGCGTAGTTTTTCAATATTAAGTTTAATTTCAGCGCGTGTTAGTAAATCGGTCATGGTCAAAGCGACTACGACGGGCAAATCCAGTTCACGCACCTGTGAGAATAAATATAAATTGCGTTTTAAGTTGGTAGCATCCAGAATAAATAGAATCGCGTCGGGCGAACGAACCACCCGGCCCATTACCGCGTCACTGGCCACCTGCTCATCGGGCGAATCGGCCCGCAGGCTGTACAATCCGGGTAAGTCCAGCAATTCGACGGTCTGCCCCTCTATGTGGGCGTATCCCAGTTTTTTCTCCACCGTCACGCCGGGATAGTTGGCCACCCGCTGACGCGTACCACACAATGCGTTAAATACGGTACTCTTGCCCGTGTTCGGATTTCCGATAACCGCAATCAACGGAGTTCCGGTACGCGATTCGGTCGCGGGTGATGTGATTGTGTCGGCGGTCATACAGACTCCCGAAAATTATTGGCACTGCAATGAAATAATAACGATGCGGAGCAGGCCGATGCGCGGCGTCTGTGTATGCCCGCATAATCCGACCGACGGCCTTTCAATGAGGGCGCGGGCTTATCCGGCATGGCCTTCCACTTCCACCTGAATGGCCCGGGCGTCCGCCACTCGAATGCAGAGATTGTAATTCATAATGTGCACTTCCAGGGGATCACCCAGAGGGGCGCGCTTGATCAGCGTGATCATCTGGCCCGGAATCAGGCCCATTTCGGCCAGGCGTTCCAGGTGCGCTGTGGATTCGATTCCGGTAATGCGAGCGGTGGTACCCGGCTTTAAATCGGCCAGATGCGTGGTCTGATTGACGGACACGGCTGACATGATCGTAACGCTGCCTCCCGGATCAAATGCATTTTTGCGTCTTTGGGGAACGCACGGTAGCAGTACAATTTTTACTCAAACTGCAGGCGCAGGTTGCCGGTTGCACGGCCGTTGATCGTTGACCGGCCAGACTCAACCACATCCGCCGGATCAAATACAATCCCGCCAGACTCAACATTCCAATGACAATTGCCGCTTCCATACTTCCTATTCCCGCTGATTTCATGCCGATGCGATCACAGCTTGTGCAGGAGTTCCTACAAAAATGACACGGAACCTCCCCCCGTCAAATAAATATAATGAGAATCAGTCTCATTTCAAGCCCAAAAGGGCGACACCAGGTGCCCAATCCTCCCCAATCTTCCTCATAACCGGTGCCCTTCTAAGTGTCCGATTTCGGGCGCCGCTCTTCAGGAACACCGGCCGCAAACCCGGAGCCGGCGACCGCCCTATCGACGTCCCCGGGTCGATCGATTTGGCTTGCCGCCGGACGGACAATCTGTCAGGGAGTCGTATGCGGATGGAGACCCCCTCCCGGGCCGAGCCCCGGATGAGCACGCTTATAACTGCCGGAATTGTGGCAGCAGCCCTGTTTTACTTTGGCATCATCACCGATAACTTCATTCTGCGGCTGATCACCAAGCCCCTGCCCATTCTACCCATGATGGCCCTGGTGTACCACCACGCCCGGGATCATTATGGTCGTTTCATTTTTTCGGGATTGTTCTTTTGCATGATCGGCGATGTGCTGCTCATGTTTGCCGATTTCTTTTTATTCGGCATGGCCGCTTTTTTCATCGGTCACGCCTGTTTTGTGGCCGCTTTCGTGCGCGTCTCGCGCCACTGGCATCCGCTGCGGGCACTGCCATTTGCCGTCTGGATTGGATATTTGATGTATGTCACCTGGGATCGTCTGGGCGATTTGCAATGGGCGGTTCCGGTCTATGCCGCTACCATCGGCATCATGATGTGGCGCGCCAGTGCCCAACTGGCCGATCAGGCTTCCCGGGCTACTCCCTCCGCCTGGCTGGCTTTGATCGGCGCCATTTGCTTTGCCTTCAGTGACAGCCTGATTGCCCTTAACCGCTGGCACGCTCCCATTCCGGCCGCCAGCTATCTGATTATGACTACCTACTGGATCGCTTTGATATTTATAACTGCCTCCACCCGACCGGCCTGGCGGGCCCGTACCGCCACCGGGGATGCGGGAATGTGAGCATTTGGTGAATTCTTTGACACCGGAGCCCGATCCACGGACAGTGGCCCGCAATCCGGCTCGAATGGCTGTCTGAAGAGGTTTTGAGCGTTGTGCCTCCCCATCGGGGCGACACGCGCGAGTATCCGACGTACGGACGTTCGCATGCGCTTTTCAGCGGCCTTATAAGTGGGGATCTGAGCCGGAGAAATTATTTCAACACATTGCGCAATCGGGTCGAAAGTTAAGAATACCCGGGAAAGCAATGATGCGAGATAATCGGAAACGCCCTATGTTCAAGTTAGATCTATTCCCCGGTCGCGGCATGCGCACCGGCCGACGGGAACGCAGCAAACGACGGTATTATCTATTATATGCCCTCATCTTCGCGGGATTTACCGCCACGGCCGGCACCGGTATGCTATCCGGTAAGGACGCCCGGCTGGAGTCCGAGCCCACGCCGCAGTTCCGACTATGGCAGCGTTTTCTGATCGGCGCACACAATCAAAACCTGGCCGCCTGGCTGGCGCACCTGAATTCCGCCGATCGAGAGGTTTTCGCCGGATCGCAGGTAAACACGCTCATCAGTACCGAGAATGAACTGGATAACTTTATTGATGAAGTTACCGGAAACGGAGCCTTCCCGGGACTGGCGGTGGCCATTTATCGTGATGGAGTTCCCGTCTTTGAAAAAGAGAATGGCCTCGAACTGAGTGCCCGTCGACAACTGGCCTCGGTCACCAAAACGTTTACATCTGTTGCCGTTTTACAACTGGCCCAACACGGTCGCCTGAATCTGGATGATGACATCGGTAAATACTTCCCGGATTTACAAATCGCCCGGGAGCCGATGGGTGGCAAAACCGTAACCATTCGGAATTTACTTCAACATAATTCGGGTATTCCGTATCATTCTTCCCGGGGCGAAACTTTCCCCAGTCCGGTGGGCAATGGCTGGTATTCTTCATTGAATCAAATCGCTCCCGCCGGCGAAACATTCATGTATTCTAATTTCAATTATTACGTTCTGGCGGCGGTAATCGAAAAGGTCAGCGGCAAATCATACGCCGAGTACATTCAATCGTATATTTTCGATCCGGCCGGCATGACCGATTCGGAAATTTCGCCTCAGGCCAATGGCGCCTCCGGCATTTCCAGTTCAGTCAACGACCTGGCGCGATTTTTCATAGCCTTAACCGGCGATTCACCCCACGCGCCGGTCAATCGTCTGTTGAATGACCGTTATTTCGCCGAATTGTACGCCGTTCCTGCTCAAATTAAAGCGGTAGAACCGGAAATGGAATACTATGGATCGGGTATTCGAGTACAATATCACAACGGCAAACCCGCTCAGTTGTTTCATACCGGTATTTGGTACGGAGTTTTCGCGGAAATTCGCATCTTTCTGGATGAGAAAGCCGCCCTGGTACAGGTGGGGAACCCGCCTCGATTTCAATCCGCCACCGTGAACGGATATCGCTGGCGTTCCAGTCATCTTGCCAGGACGTACGTGAAACTGCTTGACACAATGTTTTCTGTACGGGCCGAAATGGTAAGCGCGGCCCGTTAATCTCGCTCACCTTCCAATGTACAACGGCCGTCGCGTGCAAAGTTCATGCGACCATCAAAAGGCAGAATGTGGCCGATTGTGCGGGCAATCCTGTGCCTGACAATCCTGGTTCTAAAGTGCGACAGCTTCCAGGCGCAAACCCGGGAACCGCAGCCGTCGCCGGTCGTACTGAATTCACCTGAATTTGAAGAAGCCCGTCAGGCCTTTGAGGCCTACGTGGCTTACGGCTTTCGCCAGGGACATTTCCCGACCTACGCCGCCGCTGTTGTGGTCAATCAGGACATCGTATACGATCATTATATCAATACGGATGAAAAACGGACCTATGCGCTGGCTTCCATCACCAAGACTTTTACCGCCACCGCCGTTATGCAACTGGTGGACGCCGGTCTGATCAGCCTGGACGACCCGATTACCCGATATTTTCCCGGATTGCGCCGTCTACATCGGGCTTCGCTGCACAGCAAACCCATTCTAATCCGTCACTTGCTTTCGCATACTTCCGGGTTGCCGGATATGCGTTATTATCGCGACCCGGAATGGCTGGATCAGGATGAGACCGGCCTCAGCATGAAAGTTCCCCGCCAGATTTATCCGGCCGGCATGCACTACCGCTATTCCAATCACGGTTTTATGATTCTGGGTGAGTTGGTAGCACAACGCTCGGGCAAATCCCTGAAAGAGTACTACCGACAGCACCTGTTTGAACCGATGGGCATGCGCGACACCTGGATTCACGACCGGCATTCCGGTGCTTTCGGCATCTGGTCGTCATTACGAGACATGGCCCAGTACGCTAAAATCTGGTTGAACGACGGTAAGAACGAACACGGTCAACAGGTGATTTCGCCCGAGAGTATTGCGCGCATGCACGCGCCACCGCTTTATTTTCCGGAAGGTCAGAATCTGCCATACTGCGGATTAGGCTGGCGGGTGCGACGCGCTGGTGACC
>JAGRMX010000244.1 GCA_020441025.1 Leptospiraceae bacterium | reverse complement strand
TCAATTTCTTCGCCGTTCATGCGTAATTCCTGCACTGTAATGGCGCGCTCTACCGGCAGCAGAATCAGCTTTTCCAGGTAATGATTCAAACTGATAAGCAAAGTAACCACCGCCAGGACACCTATTGAGACGATCATCAATTCAATCAGCATGCGATTGCGATTTAAATCGCGATAGCTGATGCGAATCGACTCTCCCGGATTTATTTCATCAATCTGCTCGTAATCGCTGCCGTAGCGATAGTAATTCTCCGCCGCATCTTCGGGAAAGGAATCGCTGCGAATTTCCCGGCGCTCTCCATCGCGGGTGATCCAGACGGACATCACATAACTTTCGAATAACAATCGGGCCTGCAACGCTCCATAGGTGCGGGCCTGCATGATGATTTGTTGCTTTCGATGAGAGCGACGGGTTTCCGTCAGGCGGTCGTTGCCGAAGGCAATCATCAAACCCAATCCCAGAATGATTAAGAATAGTATGGTCGAAGTACCCCGAAACATCAGCAATTTAATGGTTGATAGATGACGCTCGCCGATCAGTCCAATTTTGCGCTGCAACGAGAAGAAGTGGATGGAGTGCAGCAAGCGCAAACCCCGTATCCCTTTGAGTAGCAGAATGCCCGGCAGGGATTCCCAGGTTTGCATTGTATGCGTGCTGATTGCGTCCGCGGCATGCAGGCTCAGCATTACCCAATGCACAAGCAGCGGTAACACCACAAGGAAATCGATTCCCAGGGCGAAGCTACGAATATAACGCTTGCGTTGCCTGCTGAATAAATGCAATCCGCTTTCAATCAGGAAGAAAGCCAGAACCCATCGATCCAATTGTTGCAATAAATCGCGCGTAGCGACGGTAAACTCGTAAACAACCGGCAGCCCCAGAATGAGAATGCTCAATATGGTGACGGTAATGGAAAAGAAATTGTAAAGTGGGCTTTGAAATAGCCTGCCAATTCGTGATGTAATGTCTTGCCGGGTGTTCATTGTTGATATTTTCGTTATATTTACATTTCAGACTGGGGCGCGCGTGAATTGAGTTCTTACTTTACGAGTAACCGCACCGGTTGAAAATCGATTTCATCCGGAAGTCGATTCCATTCGAGCGCCGGTCGATACTAAATACTGTGTTACAAATATGAGTTCTACCAATATAAAACGTAAAATCGGAGACATTTATACGGAAGCGGCCCGGACCGGTCGGCCGGTCTTTTCATTTGAGTTCTTTCCTCCGAAGAATGAAAAAGGTGAGGCGCAACTGTATGCCACCCTCGAAGAACTGCGCGCGCATCATCCCGATTTTGTGAGTGTTACCTACGGTGCCGGTGGCTCCACTCGCGATCGCACTCTGGAATGGGTGCGGGCGATTCAGGACCGCTTTGGCATGTTGGCTATGGCTCACTATACCTGTATCGGCTCATCTCGAGTAGATGTGGAGAAAATGCTGTCAGATCTGTACTCGGCCGGAATCAGAAATATCATGTCATTGCGAGGCGATATGCCGGCGGATAATCCGGATTACCAGCCGCCCGCGGACGGCTTCTTTTATGCTAATGAGTTGATTGCGTTTATCCGGGAAACCCGGCCGGATTTCTGCCTGGGCGGCGCATGTTACCCGGAGAAGCACCAGGAGGCTCCGTCGCCGGATGTCGATTTGCGGAATTTGAAACGCAAAGTAGATGCCGGTGCCGAATTTCTGGTTTCTCAGCTCTTTTTTCTAAATGAGCGCTATTTCGATTTTGTGAAGCGTTGTCGCGATATTGGCATTGAGGTGCCCATAGTTCCCGGTATCATGCCGATTACGAACTTCAAACAAATTGAGCGCTTTACCACTATGGCCGGTTGCGAAATGCCCGGAGGATTGGTCAAAGAGCTGGGGAAGGTAGCCGAAGATAAAGAAGCACTGCAACGCATTAGCCTGGAGTTCTCCATTAAACAGTGTCGCGAACTGCTGGATGGAGGCGCGCCGGGGATTCACTTCTATACGCTGAACCAGTCGTATGCGACCATGCATATCCTGGATGCGTTGCGCTGACCGAAGAGGATATACGTGTCCGGACTGACGCTGGCAAAGATAAATGAGATTACAGTCCGGATTAATTCATCCCAGGATCTGCACGGACTGTTGACCGTCATTATGGATACGGCCCGCGAGTTTCTGGACGCGGAAGCCAGCTCTCTGTTGTTATATGATCGCGAAGAAGAGGAGTTAATCTTCGACATCGCGCGCGGCCAACGCGGCGGCTTGCTGGCTCGCAGGCGGATTCCCCTGGGGCAGGGAGTGGCCGGGCGGTGCGCATCCGAGCGCCGGCCGATCATCGTGAATGATGCCGCGGCGGATGAGCGCGTACTGAAAAACTTCGATAAGGAAATCGATTTTCAAACACGCAACCTGCTGGCGGTGCCCATGGCGGCCCGCGATGAGTTGATCGGTGTTCTGGAAGTATTGAATACCAATGATCAACGCGATTTTACCCGGCAGGATGTGCGCCTGCTCGGCTATCTTTCCAATATGGCCGCCCTGGCCATTCGCAATCGGCAGTTGTATGATGATTTGAATCAGCGCATGATGGAGCTGAATTGCGTGTACGAAATTTCCCAGAGTGTGCGCGATCATGCCAGTATCGATGACTTGATGGATGCGGTATTGGCGGCCATCGAGCGAGTAATCGGAGCACGTCGATTGTCGGTATTGTTTCTCAGTCAGGCCGGTGACGATACGTTGCGATTGGCGCGCACAAGGGGTTTCACGGTGGAAGATCATGATATGCGCATCGACCCGGATCAGGGCATTGCGGGCATCGTGCTGCGCACCGGCGATCCCCTGTTGGTGCGGGACCTGGAAAAAGATCTGCGTATCAACCGAGCCCAGGCGGATCAATACTCCACCCGTTCCTTCGTGGCGGTGCCTATTCGTCAGGATGATCGCGTGATAGGCGTATTGAATGCGGCGGATAAAAGCGACGGACATCCGTTTGATTTTTTCGAATTAAAAGTACTTTCCACCGTAGCGCAACAACTGGGCGACGCGGCCGGCCGCATTGCGTCCCGTCGTCGTGACCAGGAGATACGCAATTACCGCAAGGATCTGGAAACGGCGGCTATGATTCAGAAGAGTTCGCTGCCGCAGATACCCGATCGCGTGGCCGGCTTGCAGGTGGCCACACGTTATGAAGCCTGTCGTGATGTGGGCGGCGATTTCTATGATTTAATTTATCATTCGGAAGATCGAATTTCCGTTTTGATGGCGGACGTGGCCGGCAAAGGTGTGCCCGCCGCTCTGTTTATGGAATATTCTAAAACCGTGCTGGCGGGTCAGGTGCCGCGCAATCTGGACCCGGTCAGCAGCCTGTATAAAGCGAACAATGAGGTGTATCGCAATTCGAGGGCCGGCTTATTCGTCACCTGTATGCTCATTCAAATCGAGCGTGAGTTCAATCGCTTTCGCATGGCTTCCGCCGGCCACAATCATCAGGTGTTGTATCGGACGACGGAAGATCGGGTGGAGGTGCTATCCGCCCGCGGGATGCCGCTGGGTATTTTTGAAAACACCGAGTACATAGAAAAGATCGTCACTTACAATCCGGGTGATGTGTTGGTACTGTATACCGACGGGATTACCGAAGCGAACAATCCCGAATTCGATGAATTCGGGGAAGAGCGCTTTTTTGAACTGATTCAGCGACATGGTAAGGACGATCCCGCCGCTTTGATTCGACTGACCTTCGAAGCGATTGACAATTTCAGTCGCGGCGCCGAAGCCGCCGACGATTCCACCATGATGGTGATTCGACTGTAATCGCAGTCGGATGTACGTGAACTCCCTTCGTTTTGCCCGCTTCTCGGGGCTAAATCGTTCTTGACCGCAAAGCCCATCTGCCTATACTTGAATTATTGGCATATTTTCATATTTAGATAAGTCAATATTGAGCCGATTGCCGGGATCGGCTGAATTTTCGGTCCTAGCCGGCAAACGAGACCCATTATGCGCATTGAAGCCCTGGTTGTTATCAAAGCTCTGGCCGATGAAACCCGTATGCGGATTCTGGCGGTGCTCAGTCGAGAGCCTTTGAATGTGCAGGAGATCCAGCGAGTGTTGAATCTGAAGCAGAGTCGGGTCTCCCGGCACCTGAAGATCATGGAGCGGGCGGGGCTGCTGGAAGGTCACCGGGAAGGCGCATTTGTGTATTATAAATACCACCAGAGTATTCCGCATACTCCCGGTTTGATTGCACTGTTTGCTTCGTTGGGGCTGATTCAGAATAGCCGTCTGATGTCGGATCAAGCGCACTGGCCGGCCAGCAATGAGGCCCTGCTATTGCCGGATGAATACGGTGAAGACCTGGAGCGACTGGAGCAATTGCTGGAAGAGCGTCGGGCTGCAACGATCGACCATTTTGAGCAGCTTCAGACCGGCCAGGAAATCGGTCAGCAGGAACTGGTGGATAGTAACTACTACCGGCAGGGAATTTTGCGATTATTGCCGGATGAACCCGGCGTTGTGGCCGATCTGGGTTGCGGGGGCGGTGAGCTGTCGGCCATGTTGGCCCGCCGCGTGGGACGCCTCATTTGCATTGATCAAAGCGCCAATATGCTGGAGCGCGCGCGCCGCATTATCGATAGCCCCCAGGTGGAGTTTCGCCTCGGGGCAATCGAGCATTTGCCATTGGGTAATGCGGAGGCCCGCACCGTAATTGCTTCGATGGTTTTACACCACGTTCCCGATCCGGATTCGGCCATACGAGAGATAGTGCGAGTGCTGGCACCCGGCGGACGATTGATCCTGGTAGAACTCGAGCAGCATCGGCAGGAGTACATGCGCTCCCATCATGCCGATTTCTGGATGGGTTTTCCGCTGCAACGTTTGAAATCCATGCTGGGCGAGGCGGGGCTGGATGTACAGGTGGTCGAGCAGGGTGCCGGTGAAGGGACTCTGCAGTGCCTTTTCCTGGTGGCCACTCGATCGATTGCGGCGAAGGCCCAGGCGGCTACCGCGGATGAGCGCCAGGTTGTGTTGAACGCAACCTGAGCCGGTGATTACATTGAATTTATTAACATCAATTGATGTAATTTTAAAGAAACAGAAGGAGTAAAAAATGATCACTCAGGAAAAAACAGACTATAAGGTCAAAGATATCAATCTGGCCGAATGGGGTCGGCAGGAAATCATTCTGGCAGAGAAAGAAATGCCGGGATTGATGGCACTGCGTGAAGAGTACGGCAATAGCCAGCCGCTGAAAGGCGCGAAGGTATCCGGCTCTCTGCATATGACCATTCAAACGGCGGTTCTGATTGAAACTCTGACCGCACTGGGGGCGGAAGTTCGTTGGGCATCCTGTAATATTTTCTCAACTCAGGACCATGCTGCGGCGGCCATTGCGGCATCCGGCGTGCCGGTGTTTGCCTGGAAGGGCATGAACGAAGAAGAATACTGGTGGGCTCAGGACCAGACGCTGAATTTTGACGGCGGTCCGAACATGATTCTGGACGACGGCGGCGATTTGACTCAGTGGGTGCATGCCAAACGCCCGGAGCTGATTGATAACATTCGCGGCATTTCCGAAGAAACCACAACCGGTGTACATCACCTGCGTAAGTTGCTCAAAGAAGGCAAGTTGAAGATTCCGGCAATGAACGTAAACGATTCCGTTACTAAGAGTAAATTCGACAA
>JAGRMX010000243.1 GCA_020441025.1 Leptospiraceae bacterium | reverse complement strand
CCCTGACGGAACGATTCCGGAACTGTTGCCATGAAGTACGATTGAACGCGCGGCTGGCGGCGGATGTTTACCTGGGCGTTTACGCCGTGCATCTTTCCGATGTCGGCCGGCCGGTCCTGGGAACCGAACCCGTATATGGCCTATCACATTCGGACAGTCAGCAAGATCCGTCCGCTTCAAGTGAGAATTCCGCAGGTGATGATTCTATCTTAGAATATTGTGTGGTGATGCGTCGCCTGCCCGATGCGCACAATCTCAAGTCGCGTATTGCCCATAAACAAATCGCGTCGACGGATATGAACGGATTGGCCGACGTGCTGACGGCCTTTCATGCGGATTGCGATCACGGTGCCCGGCTGGCGGCTCTGCATCAACTGCATACCCGGTTAACCGAAGCGCTGGACGGCATATCGGAACAATGGTTGCCGGACCCCATCCGGCGGCGGATACTCTCGGAAGTGCAACGCAAACTGGCCGCCGTACGCATACGGGAACTCACGCGGGCCATAGTAGACGGACATGGCGATTTGCGGCTGGATCACATTTACATTTCCGACGATGGATTTCGCATCATCGACTGCGTGGAATTCAATCAACAGTTTCGCGCCGTAGATCGATTTGAAGACCTGGCATTTCTGACCATGGGCTGTCGGGTCGAGCAGCGCAACGACCTCGCGCTGCGTTTGATTCATCGAACCGTAAGCCGCACGGGCGATTGGCGCGGATTTTTTCTTTTACGATTATACGAATTGTATCGCGCGCTGGTGCGTTTGCGCATTGATAATCTGCGCCTGGCGAATGCCGGATTGCCTCCGGAACGTCGCGCGTACTTCGAAAATCGTTGTCGATCGTACGCCCGATTCATTCGGCAGAATCTAAGTCATCCATCCGGAAGTGTCGGTGAGATATTTCTGGTGGTCGGGCTACCGGCTTCGGGCAAAAGTACATTTGCGGAGCAACTCAGCCGTGAAAAGGAGCTGCCCATTATCGCTACCGATCGAATACGTCCGCGAATGTTCCGTGACCGACAACTGCGCAAGTCAGCCCGATCGAAATCACACACTTCGAATTACGGCAAAGCAAAGTCGAATCCATCGACAACCATCTCTTCGGAGGCCACCGCTTCGGACTGCCAACCATTTGAAACGGACAATCAAAATCTGCCCGCATATGCCGATGAAAAATCGCCCGACGCTTTTCAGGGTTTGTATGCGCCCGACTTCAGCCGCCGCACTTACCGTCATTGCGCCGCGCTGGCTGCCCTGGCAGTCAGAACGGGCCAATCGGTGATTCTGGAGGGTACATATGCGCATTGGACCGACCGCCGGCGCATCGCCCGGCTAATAGCGCGGTTGGACTGCAGCCTGCATGTGTTCCTCACGCACACCGATGAGTCCCGCGCCAGAGCAAGGCTGCAGGCCCGCTCTCAGAATCCGACGGTCGACTCTTATGGCTCCCAATTGTCAGACCCCGAAGTGTACGATCGGATTCGTACCGGAACTCCACCCTATCAAGCCTACGATTTCGGAGTGCAGTCCCTGAAAACCATAACCACATAAGGGCCGGACTTTTTTGGGTCAAACATACGACTTGATTTCCCATTATTCCCATATGAATAGTCAATTTATTACTCGTCGCCAGGCTATATGGTGCTTATGTTCTCATTACAGGAGGAATACTGATGGCTTTACGAATTGGAGACGAAGCGCCCGATTTCACGGTGGAAACCACCGAAGGGCAGATAAAATTTCATGACTGGATTGGCAATGGCTGGGCCGTTCTGTTTTCCCATCCGGCCGATTACACACCGGTGTGCACGACCGAACTGGGTTATATGGCCCGCATCAAACCGGAGTTTGATCGTCGTAACGTGAAAATCATCGGGCTTTCCGTGGACGGCCTGGACGACCATAAAGGCTGGATTCAGGATATCAATGAAACCCAGAACACTACGGTGAATTATCCCATGATCGCGGATCCGGATAGAAAAGTGGCGACGCTGTACGATATGATTCATCCCAACGCGGATAACAGCCTGACGGTGCGCTCCGTATTTGTGATTGGACCGGACAAAAAAATCAAACTCACGCTTACTTATCCGGCCAGCACCGGACGCAACTTTGACGAAATACTGCGGGCCATAGATTCGCTGCAACTGACCGCTCAACATCAGGTGGCCACGCCGGTAAACTGGAAAGATGGAGAGGATTGCGTGATTGTTCCGTCCATTTCCAATGAAGAGGCGGAACAGAAGTTCCCGAAGGGATTTCGGATCATTAAGCCTTATCTGCGTATGACACCGCAGCCCAATCGGTAGATCCTATTCCTTCTCTATGTTTCGCTTTTCCTGCGAAGATTGCCTTCCGGGCGATAGTTGCCGCTCTAAGTTAATTGCGGACGCGACTATCGCGCGGGAGCGGGCAATGTATCCGTGTTGGCCCGCCGGGCCAGTGGAACCAAAAAGCTCATAACACCATAGGCCAGTACACGCAGAGACACGGTCGGTTTCAAAATCGTCCACAGACCGTTCTTTAACATAAGAACTTTAAAGAACTCGCCATACACGTACGGACTGCTGGATGACAGCTCCATCAATCGGGAGATATACCACATTAAAAATCCATGACCGAGCGGTTTCTTGCCGCTGGTCTGCGGATAATGCAAATCCAGGCAGATGGTTAAAAACCAGGGCAGGCCGATTACGCGGGCCATTTGTTTACGCGCCCGATGTTCCAGTCCGGCGAGAGAATTGCGTCGAGCACATTGTAGCAGCAATCGATGCAGTACAAGCGCCTCCTTAGCGGCGACCGACATCCCCTGACCGAAGATAGGATTCAAAGCGCAAACGGCATCGCCGATCAAAATCAAACCGGAAGGAAAGCGGCCCATCTTTTCAAAATGTCGCCAGCTATTACGCGGAATAGTAAACTTAATCGCGTCGGTCAACGGCTCCGCCGCGGTGATCATGGAGTGTAAATCGGGGCGGGTCAGATCGCGAGCAAAGTCCACAAAGCCATTGTGGTCCAGAGGCGGATGATCCTTAAAGTATCCGTTCAGTGAAACAATCCAGCGGTCTTCCTCCACATCCATTACGAAACCCGATTTCCAGGTATGCGGGGAATGGGGATAATGCAACAGAAAGCGCCAATCCCTGGGTACCGCGTCGGTCGCCGGTCGTCGATACAATCGGGAAACGTAAGCCAGATCCACGCCGGTTTCTTCCAGCGGCGGACGATCGTAACCCAACTCTTCCAGCCAGGCGACGGTCCGCGAACCGCGACCGGACGCGTCCAGAACCAGATCCGCTTGCAAAGACTCCCCGTCGCTCAGGCGCACGCCCGTGATATGCCGTCCGCCATCACTGCTCAGGAATCCCGCTACGGATGTTCGTTCACGAATCTCGATATTAGAAATTTGTCTCAGTCTTTCAAACAGAGTATATTCCAGCAACGGCCGTGTGAAAAGATACATTACGGCTTCGCTTTCAAAGCGAGTCTTCCAAACACCGAAGTGATGCCACACAAAATCATGATGCGCGTCAATGCGTGCTCCGCCGGATGCTTCAATTTCCTGCAAGCAACCCGGAAAGAATTCTTCTATTATATCCTGTCCGGCGCGCAACAATACATGAATATGATGACTCTGCGGCGTACCTTTGCGGGGTTGCGGCCTTTGACCGTGCTCATCGCGATCCAGCAAAATCACCTGCTGGAAATAGTCCGAAAGCACACGCGCCCCCATGATGCCGGCGATGCTGGCTCCGATTACCACAGCTCGTTGAAACGGTTTGGGTTTTTGCTGAGCGTTTTGCATGACTGCTTCATCCCCGGCGGTTATTATTTACATACGCATGTAGCTCAGATCAGGCATAATATACACCCATCCGAGCTATATCTTTCTCTCACGCCGTCGCCCGGTGTATTCGCACCCCGCAATCAGTAAAACTTTTTTATAATATTTTTTGCTTCCACGCATCAATTAATACATGCATACATGCCCGCAATCGACGTTCCAGAAGACACTCATAAACCTTATTTGATATGTTTATTTTGCTATTTAAACATACCATATTATGATACATTATTGCCCCATTTTTCTGCTCCTGCTTTTAAACGGGGCGTAGGAACTCCTACGATCCGCACTCGATTGGGCGGCATAAGCGCGTGAACTACGTCCAAATTCGCTATGTACAGCCCGATTGAAACCAATCCCATACCGGGAGTACGTGAACTCCGGCGTAGAGATAGAACGGAACCCTTACAGCAGCCTGCCTGGCACGTAACTTGCGAAATATGTACGGGAACTCCAACCGACCATTCCCGACAGCGCAAATCATGGAGAGACATATGCCCTTACAAACAGCTCAATCCACTCCTTCTGCCGATAAACTGTGGCCCGATCGAAATGCTTTCCTGGAGACCGCTTTTCAGTATCATGATCAACTGCTGACCATCGCCAATGCACGCCTGCGCAATCAAGACCGGGCGGAGGATGCGGTAAGTGAAGCAATACTCAAAGCGGGTGCGCGCCGACATCAATTACGTGATCCCGCTCGCCTGCCTGGCTGGTTAAGCCGCATTGTCATCAATCAATGCATGGATCAATTGCGACGTGATCGGCGAGAATGCAACATTGATTATAATGACAGCCGCGTGCGTAATCCCCGCACCCCCCTGGAGAGCGATTCCAGAGCGGAACATAACCTGGAACGGGTCAATGCCATCGAAAATGTACTGGATGCCATGCTGGAGATTCGACCGGCCACGCATCGCGACGCATTGATTCTTTTTTATTATCGCAAGTTCAGTTATGAACAGATAGCCCGCCACTTATCATTGCCGGTAGGTACTGTAAAATCGCGATTGAACCGCGCCCGCGAAGCATTGAACCGCGAATTGAGCGCGCGCGGAATCCAATCCGCGGATCTGGATTTAATTCAGGATCTGGCGCAATGGCCGGATATCCTGGAACAAAACTGATGCGCGTTGCAATACTTATGACCGGGCCCGCGTTTACTTCCGTTCGCTCTATAATGAACACACGCACATTTCGTACTCTGTGTTTTTTATAGAGCGCCGTGTGTTTATTACAACCCGCCGTGTGATTATTGCGATTCAGCGCATGTTTATACGACACGGCTCCGTCTCGATATCCAGTCATTACAGGACTCAAACCGTCCGATCCGTTCCATTCCATCGAACATGTCCCATACTTACGCAGGGTCATAAAAAATGGAACAATGCTCCCCCCGCAAAACGTCAATCGCACAACAATGACCATCGGTCGAATACAAGGAGTTACGCAATGGGAGCATTTTATGAACAAATCCCGACCGCTTTACAGAAGCACATCAAAGGCATTACGCGCAGCAGCGGCTTACCGCAGAGTGATGATTCTGTTGAGTTGATGTCGGAAGCCTGGCTGAACAAGAAGGAAGCCTTCGAACGCGAACTGGAAGCGCGCAATATGGAAGAGGTGGCGAGTCTGGATAAGTATGATGAACGCGGAGCGGTGGTTATGACTTACTCGGGCTCTCTGATCAATATCGGTCCTTTGATGGGCGATACGCGACAGGTAGAATACTCCAGTATCGGTCTGCGGGCGGACGTTCCCGATTCGGCCGATCACAACGCCGCATTGCTGATGGAGGATGTGGAAGTGGATCGTGAAGTGAGTTTCGAAGAGGGACCGGTATCG
>JAGRMX010000242.1 GCA_020441025.1 Leptospiraceae bacterium | reverse complement strand
GTGAAAATCCTTCCTCTCCAATGCGGGACCACTCCACAGCCTGGCTACGAAACTTCAAATAAGATTCATAAATTTTACCGGCAGCCGGATCGCGCCTGGCAATGTCCGCCACCACATCCTGACTGATGGTTCCCAGTTTGCGTAAAATTTCGTCGGAAAACTTACGCAGTTGCACTTTGTGTTTTAACACCAGGGTTTCCAGCGCAAGATTATTGCGAGCCGTAAATTCTCCCAGCATATCGGTATACGCCGCCTTACACGCCGATTGAATTACCTGTTTCAAATCGTCAGGCAACGCTTCAAACGCACGACGATTCACAATCAACTCAAGCGCCGTGCCCGGTTCATGCCAGCCGGGCCAGTAGTAATAACGCGCGGCTTTATAGAATCCGAACGCCAGGTCATTGAACGGACCGACCCATTCGGTGGCGTCAATCGCTCCGGATTGTAAGGATTGAAATATTTCACCCCCGGGTATATTGGGGGCGGCCGCGCCTACCTGGCGCAACACTTCACCGCCCAGACCGGGCATGCGCATAATCAATCCCTGAAAATCGGAGAGCGTATTGATTTCTTTATTAAACCAACCGCCCATTTGAACGCCCGTGTTACCGGTCGCAAAAGGCTTCAGACCAAAATCGGCGTACAGTTCGTCCCATAACTCCTGGCCGCCGCCATAGTGGATCCAGCCATTCATCTCCTGTGCATTCAAGCCGAACGGAACTGCGGCAAAGAACTGAGCCGCCTCGGTTTTCCCTTTCCAGTAATAAGCGGCACCATGACCGATTTCAGCGGTACCGTTGTGAACCGCATCGAAAACTTCCAGGGCCGGCACCATTTCGCCCGCCGCGAATATTTTTACACGCAAGCGACCACCGGACATGGTTTCCAGATTCTGAGCCAGTTGATTGGCACCGGTTCCCAGAGCCGGAAAATCCCGGGGCCAGGTCGTGACCATCTTCCATTCGAATGTTTGTCCGGGCACGTGGATGACCGGTCCGCTGGATGCGCTGGAGCCCCCGCGTCGACATTCCAACAGGGACGCGCCCAGCATTGTGGATGTGGCCGCCAGCCCCGCTTTTTTCAGGAACGCCTTCCGATTCGTCGGTCTGTCGGATTTCGATTCTTTTTGCTCTTTGCCGGTCATTCTGCATCCGTAGAATCGGCCCATGTTTTTGCCAGCACTTATAAGGCAAGTTGACGCAATTGCACACAGATCGCCCGCCCCCGAGGGTGGTTTTGGAGGAGGGATACTGTCATGGCATTAAACGGGTCCGAATGAAAGCATGTCCTTAATTCCAGGGGGCGTGCCGGACGGGCCAGGCAGGCCCAATAACATAAGAACATACAAAAAACCAGCACAAAAAATGTCGCATTGACATGCTATGCTAAAATGGGAAAAAATACGCAATTTTCAAATTAACTCATAAAAAAATCAAAAAATGCTATTCGATAAGTGTTACTGCATATGAATTACGGAATAATCGCGTACACGAATTCAGAAAATGAGTTAAATTGAATACCCTGGATTCGGGAGCGATGCCTTCGGGAGGAAAGTATGCAACAAACGGATATTGAAAATCCATACATGATCAACAATGTAGCCGGCGCGGAACCTGATGTCCGGGCCGAGTTTATCCGTAAAACATATACGCATCTGGCCGGTGCCATTCTTGCTTTTATTGGAATTGAATATCTATTACTTCAATTACCCATCGGACAGGCCGTCGCATCCTGGGCAATGAGCGGCTCATTTAACATGCTGATTCTCTTCGGCGCGTTTATCGGTGTAAGCTGGCTGGCTAATTTCTGGGCCCACTCCAATACATCTCAGGGCCTACAGTATTTTGGTCTCGGCGTTTACGTAGTGGCGGAAGCGTTCTTTTTCCTGCCGATTCTGTACATCGTAACCGAATTCGCTTCTCCCGATGTAATTCCCACGGCCGGATTGATTACCGGAACATTGTTTGCCGGATTAACATTCATTGTATTCACAACCCGAAAAGATTTTTCCTGGATGCGCAGCATATTGATGATCGCCGGCATGGTCGCTTTTGGCATAATAGCCGCCAGTTGGATTTTTTCTTTCAGCCTTGGTCTTTTGTTTTCCGGCGCCATGGTGCTATTCGCCTCGGGTATGATTCTGTATACGACATCCAACGTATTGCATCACTATCATCCCACGCAACATGTAGCCGCATCTTTGGCTTTGTTTGCTTCGGTAGCTCTGCTCTTCTGGTACATTCTGCGAATTGTGCTGGCCTTCAGTCGCAATTGATTTTGCGTAATTATGAATCATCGGTCCGCAGGATTATTTCCTGCGGCTCCGGTGATGGTTTGTTTTTTATGAATCCCGGTTTAACGCCGAATCAACTCCGGCAAACGATTCGCCTTCACAACCGTCAACCAAAACCACGCTGAATTACCGTATTTCATATTGCGCATCCAATTGATCGATGAAATACGTGAAACTGGTGTTTTTTAGCCCGATCGAGCAGTCGGCTACTGCTTAACATGTTGTCGTGTGCATGCGCAATCAGGAACGCAAATCATACTCATTATTTTGTGTTGCCTCAATATTTATTGATATAATCATTACTTTTCGTTTTATGCACAAGCAACGATGAATCAGAGTATACATGAATTCAGATAATCATACGGAAGCTATCGCGCACGTACGTCTCGAATCTGACGGTACTCAAGTCGCCCATTTCGTGCTTGAGCATCTCCTGGCAACAGCGCAGGGCGCACGGGATCGAGCCGTGCGGATTGGAATTACGGGACTCGCCGAGTATGCATACGTGGCCGGACTCTGGCACGACCTTGGCAAGTTCAGCCTGCCTTTTCAGGAGCGCATTCGCATTCTAACCGGATACGAAGTTGAGAACTGGCATCTGGAAGGAAAAGGGGCCGGTCAGGTCAATCATTCCAGCGCCGGCGGAATCTTCGCCCTGGAAAAGGCTGCTGAGAACACAAAGTCCGGCGCGATATTTATTGCTGCGACAATTTTAAGCCACCATACGGGATTGCAGAATTTTAGCGATACTCAATTGCGCCTGCGTGAAAAGCAACACTTAGATAGTGTTGCAGAATTTCTAAATAATCGTTTTCCGGAGCAACTGGATATTCCATTACCGGAGGCGAAGTTACCTCCAATTAGAGATTCGGCATTGTTAGTTCGCATGCTATTCTCCACTCTGGTGGACGCGGACCGATCGGATACTGCGGCGTTCATGCGCCCGGGAATCTCGCAGCCCTCACTACCGAAGCTGGAAACTCTGAATAAGAAGCTGGATGCAAGAATGGAAAGGCTCGCTAACTCGGCCGAGCCCACGATGGTCAACCGGTTGCGCAAAAAAATCTTAGAAACGGTGAATGCGCATATTGCTTTAGAACCCGGCTTCTTTCGATTAGCGGTGCCGACCGGCGGCGGCAAAACCCTGACTTCGCTATCCTTCGCACTCAAGCACGCGCTCAAGCATGGCAAGCGTCGGATCATCTACACCATTCCTTTTACCAGTATCATTGAACAGACGGCACAGGTCTTTCGTGACGCGCTGGGCGATGATGCGGTGCTGGAACACCATTCGAATATTGACCCCGATGATTTCACCCGGGAGAACGCCCGCACTCGTTTGTTGCAGGAGAATTGGGACGCTCCTTTGATTGTTACTACAAATGTACTTTTTTTCGAAAGCCTATTCGCCAACAATACGAGCCGATGTCGCAAACTGCATAACATTGCGAACTCCGTAATCATTCTGGATGAAGCCCAGACCATACCGGCGGAATTTTTACGCCCGATTCTCGACAGCCTGCGTGAGCTGGTAGAGAAGTATGGCGTGTCGATTGTACTCTGTACGGCCACCCAGCCGGCCTTTGATAAGCGCGATCTGGCCGCCGACAATCTGGCAATCAAAGGTTTTGAAAACGTGCGCTCGCTGGCGCCGGACCCGGAAGAATTGCATAAAGAACTCAAGCGGGTGCGCGTACACATTCCAGCGGATCTGCATCCTCCCGCCGGTGACGCGGATAGCGCCTGGCAATCCATCGCGACAGAAATCCAGCGGCACGAGCAGGTGCTTACGATTGTGAATACTCGCGCTGATGCCTACCGGCTCGCATCACTTATACCCGGCTGCTTGCATTTATCTACTTTCATGTGTCCGGCGCATCGCCTGAATGTATTTAATGAAATCAGAGCATTACTTAATAAGAAGAAACCGATTCGGGTTGTAAGCACGCAATTGGTGGAGGCGGGGGTGGATCTGGATTTTCCGGTGGTTTATCGCGCGCTGGCCGGGCTGGACTCGCTGGCCCAGGCCGCCGGTCGCTGCAACCGCGAAGGCAAGCTGGATCGGGGTGACGTGTTTGTATTCGTGCCGCCTGGCAAGCTACCTGCCGGACACCTGCGCCAGTCGCAGGAGATTGGTCGCAAATTGCTGGCCGCCAATCGATCCGATCCCTTTGCGCCCGAACATTTCCGCTCCTATTTCCGGCAGCTCTTCTGGACAAAGGGCGATGCCGGCCTGGATAAGTATGAGATTACTGGTAAGAGCCGGGAGCTCCAATTTAAGAAAATCGCCGACGTTTTTCGATTCATCGAAGAGAACCAGACGCCGGTGGTCGTCCCCTACGGCGGTCCGGACGAGGGGCCAGCTCTGATCCGTAATCTGGCCCGAGCGGATCTCTCCATGCGGGATAAACGCCTGGCCATGCGCTATTCCGTAAATGTTTACGATCGGCATCTGTCGGAACTTCGACAAAAGGGGGCGTTAGAACTGGTAAACGACGCCTACTATGTGCTGGTACGGCCCGAATTGTACGATCCGGTGTACGGGCTACAGGAACGGTAAGCATTGCCACATCATGCTGAGATGATTTTTTTCCGACCATCGCTCAAAATATACTACTCGCCATGTTCAATATTTGACAGGCCGACGACGAAGTACAGAATCATAAGCAATACCACACATTGCAGTCTTAATCAGATTTTAGCTATAGAGGAATAGAATCTGGAAAATCTACAGCTTAAAGTATGGGGTGAGAATGCCTGCTTCAGTCGCCCCGAAATGAAGGTGGAGCGCGTATCGTACGATGTGCCCACGCCCTCGGCGGCGCGCGGTATACTGGAGGCGATTTTATGGAAGCCGGCGTTGCGCTGGACCGTTCAAAAAATCACTCTTCTGCGCCCAATCCAGTTTGAATCGATCCGGCGTAATGAACTGGGGAGTAAGGTGCCCTTTCGCAATATTACTGCTACCATGGAAAACGGGCGGGGGCTGCTGAATTCATACATTGAAGACGATCGCCAACAGCGGGCCGGATTGATTCTAAAAGATGTGGCCTATATCATCCATGCCTCGTTTGAAATAACCGAACGCGCCGGCCCGGCGGATAATCCTAAGAAGTTTCGCGACATGTTTCTACGCAGAGTGGAACGCGGCCAATGCCATCATTTTCCCTGTCTGGGTTGTCGCGAATTCCCGGCCTATTTTTCCCTGCCGGATGGCAACGAGACGGCTCTGGGCGCCGATGCGAATCGCGATTTAGGTTGGATGTTTTATGATTTCGTTTTCGGTGAAGACGATTCGGCCCGACCGCATTTCTTTCGCGCCCGGCTGACTGAGGGCGAGGTGAACATTCCTTCGTTGCACAGCGATGAGGTTCGCGGATGATACTGAACGATCTAGTGCGGGACTATGA
>JAGRMX010000241.1 GCA_020441025.1 Leptospiraceae bacterium | reverse complement strand
ACCGAAGCAGACACAAAGGGTTATTAAATGAAAATCAGCCCGGATTTAGCTCATGGCCCGCATGGCACAGGCTTCCGCCGCCAGGCGCGCTCCCAGAAACGTCCATACCGGCATTAAATCCACACCGGTCGCTGCCACGCCGGTTGCCGAATCCGCAATGTTCATAGCGCCGCCCCCGGAAGGTAAGTACGATTGGATCTTCTGGATTACGGGGCCGGTGTACTGTTTGGCCTGCTCCAGCACTCCATCCAGCGGAGCGGTTAACTGCCCCATCATTTCTTTCGCCTGATTGAATTGTTCGGCACCTACAAATTGGCCGAACTTACCGGACAGGTCAATGTTCGGATTGTTCATCAGGCGCGAAACAAGGTTGCCACCGCTTTCAACCAGATTATCCGAAAACGGCAGAGCCACTTCGCCCAACGCGAAAAAGATGGCGGCTTCCTGGCCGGCTTTTGTATTCTTAAATTGAGTGACTTTTTCGGTTACGCCTCCCGGATACAATCGATAGATCATGAATGCCAGTCCGGTGGCTTTGAGAGCCGCGTCCAGGGCCTGCTGATTGTCAGCTTCAAAGGTGCGCTTCTCACCTGAATTGGATGAGAAGAACGAAAATAGATTTTTTACTCCGGCATAACCGGCAATCAGTTGATCCGAGGTATCCAGGGTAGCCGCCATCCATACGGCCTGCTGTACTTCCGGGGAAGCGGCGATTTCCTGCGCTTTCGCCATCTGCGGCGCACCGCCGCCATAACGCTGTACCGCCCCTTCCAGTGAATTATAAAAGGCAAACCCTGGAGAAAAGGGAATCACGGAATACATGGCCGATAGCAACTTAACGGTAAGATCGCTGTCATTGAATTGTCCCAGCGTCTCGCCTACATTTTTTTCCATATTCATATCATCTTACTCCTGCATCTTGATTTGAAATTTCGTTCGTGTGGAATCGGAACTTTTTTTGTTCCGGATATATCGTGCGAATGATTACCGTCCGCCCTGCTGCTCCGCTTCCGGATGCATGGCGCGGTACACACAGGCCTCCGCCGCCAAACGCGCTCCGAGGAACCGCCAGGCCGGTAAGAAATCAATGGCCGTAGCGGCGCCTCCCGTTATGGAATCGGCCGCGTTCATTACAGTAGGCGCAAAGGCCTGCGCTTTTTTTAATAGCGGATCGGTGTACATGCGCGCCTGCGCCAGGAAAGAATCGATCTGCGATTTGATACTTTCCATAATGGGTTTCGCCCGCGCCAGCGGTCCCTCGCCCATGAACTGCATGAATTTAGATTCATTATCGTCGCCGGTACGTTGCCAGAGTTGTTCCATCCAGTTACCGCCCGCTTCCAGCAAATTATCGGTAAATGGCAAGGCGATTTCGGCCGCCGCGTAGTACACCGCCAGTTCTTTGCCCGCTTTTAAATCGAAGAAGGTACGCGACTTATCGATAATGCCGCCCGGAAACAGCTGTGAAATCATGTAGGCCATGCCCAACAGCTTCAAGCCGGCATCCGCCGCCTGTTGCGGATCGGCCTCAAAGGTACGACGACCTTCCTTCTCTTTCATATGATCATAGATATTTTTGGCGCCGGTGAATATGCCGATGCCGCTATCGGCCGTATCAAGTGCGCTGGCCACCTTCAGAGCGGAAATGACGTCGTCATCATGGGCCAGCTTACGTGCGCGTTCATACTGCTCGGGAGTGGCGCCATAACGCTCGGCGGCACCCTTTAAGTTAAAATAAAATCGAAAGTCGGGCGCGAAGGGCATGGCCGAAAAAATCATGCCGCACATTTTTACGGTAACATCGTCTTTATTGAAGCGGATCAAAGCTTCGTCAATGCGATTGTCGCTGATATCATGTTGCAGGGCGATTTCGGTTTTCTGACGTTCGAGGTCTTTCTGGCCCACCTTAAGGCGCGCATCCAGATTCAGAATAAAGCTTTTTCGAATGATCAATGCATGAATGATGGAAATGATCCAGATACCGAAAAACATAAACCCCAGTATAGAATCGTACGGTCCGGATTCATCCGGTTTAAGCAGCCAGAAAGCGGGTACGTAAATAAGGGCCGCATAAATGATTCCAATGATGACCCATGCTTTACGGCCGGCGCGAATACCGGCATAGATAAAACCGAAACCGCTGGTCAATCCCATCGGGAGAGTCAACAAAATCCACCAGGACTGCAACCACTCCCAGCCCGATCCTCTTTCCGTTAATGCCATAGTCGTACCTCTTTCAGATTGCCGTTTCAGTAACCTGTAATTCCTTTTTTAAACTCATCGCTTACCCGTGAATTCTGGATATATTCTCTGCCAGGTCGCTCCTTTTCAGCAACACTCCCGGGACGCAAGCTCTCATAGATTTCAGACAAACTCCCGGATTTAACGAACATTCTCAAAGAAGTAAGCGAAAGCTCCGGCCAGCACCAGAGCATCGGCCACCATCGCCAGCCCCAGTGATGAATCACCATGTGAGATGAGCCTTGTAACGCAGAGCCTGGATGGCAAGCCCATTTCTTTTAATCGATGATGCATCAATACCGATTCGGACGCGGCGATTACATCATCATCGCGGCCATGAATCAATGTTACCGGTGCCTTTAAATGCCGCAATGTATCTTTTAAGTTCAAGGCCTCTTCTTCCGGTGTTCCGCGCATTTCATCGTATATTTCTTGCCAGATTGCCAGACGGTACTGTGCATCGGCGCGAATTCGGGCGAATAAATCGCGTTCATGCTCGCTCAGGCTATTCAAAAAGCCGGGCAATTGTTCTTCTTCCGGCTTGCGACGGAAACCATTGTCCAGCGCCGCGATTTTAATGGCATCCAGGACCTTACTACGGCGTCCCAGCACACGACCGGCATAATTCCATAATATCACCCACTTGCCATACTCGTCGATGTCCTGGGCTCCCAGCAAGTAGCTCAGAGTCGAATCCACATCGGTATAACCACCGATGGTACAGATGGACGTCACCAGCGGCGCTATGTCCGTCAGTGCCGCGGCTTTCAACGCAATGGACGCCGAAAACGACGGTGCAATCAATCCCAGTTTGCCGCTACGGCATAACGTTTGATCGACAACCAGCGCGCGAATGGTCTCGGCCAGATCTTCCACTTCTCCGGAATGAATCTGTAGATTCTGAATATCCGGATATAACGGAGCGATAACATGAAAGCCGGCGCTGGACATGGCGCTGCACACATTGATGACGCGCTGATCCTGGTTGCCATGTACGCTCATGCCATGCACGAACAGGATCAAACGATGGTTGGCGGATTTTTCGGGAAAGTACAGATCGGCCTCGAAATGCTTCGCCGGCCCCTGTAGCTGAATTCTGGTTTTATGCACGCCCGGGAAGGTCTCGCGTTGCTGGGCCAGCATAAACTTCAGCGCCTGTAAATATGACATGTCCGGGCGAATAAATGCAGTGCATGAAGAATCCACAAGGAATTTCCCGTCAGGCAGCGCCGTAAAAAAACCGCTTTCACTCTCTTCCATTTGTCCGCCGGGAGATTCCACTTGATGAAAAGGCCCGCCTGCTGAAATGCTTCTCCAGAATCCTCCGGAGTGACCACATCGGCCGAAATATTGCCGGTGGCTTCCGGAATAACATTTCCCCGGAATTCAGACTGCATTGGAAAAACTGGAACGCATCGCCTGCCTGTACCTTACCTTCTTGAATGGTGGTGGTATGTCTTTTTCACGCATCCGCTCGCTCATGCCCCTCGCCTATCAGGGCGAACCTGAATCGGCCAGGCGGAAATTTGAACGCGACAAGGATGAGCTGCGCGCCCTGGGCCTGGAACTGAAGCATTTTGCGCCGGAAGAACTGTTACCGGATGGGCGCCGGGCTACCGATCATATATACGCTCCGTCGGAAAGCGTACACCACCTGCCGGAACTGAACCTTACGGAAGAACAGTTTCGCAATCTGGCCACGCTTTTATTGAGTGCTCTGGCGGAACGCGGCGATGACGCCGGCAACATCCGCGAGTATGAACTGCTTGAATCGGCGGCAGCGAAACTGTTGTATCGCAATCCCGGCTTGTTAGAAAGTGCGCCGGTCGGTCGTCGCAGAGAAAATTCAGGCCTGCTCGAACAGGATCACCAATCGGACGCCAATCTTACGGAAATTCATACCGCCCTGCAACAACATCGCTGGATTTCATTCGATTATACCAATCGGGCCGGGGAAATCCAACGTCGCACGGTGGCCGGACGGGGCCTGGTGGCCCATCGTCTGCGCTGGTGTCTGGTGGCTTTCTGCCGCGATCGCCGGGCGATTCGTCTTTTTTATATCGATCGCATGCGCAACCTGATGCTCGAACAACAGACCTACGCGCCCGATCCCGATTTTCGGATCACTGATTACTCGTTGCATCCGTTGGCTCTACGCTCGCATGCTCCGCGCACGTTACGGTTATCTCTGGATTCCAGTCGCGAAGAATTGTTTCTGGATTTAATCGGCGGCTTGCCGCCGGACCGTCCCGTGCAAATCGATTCACAAGACGATGAAACCCGCGTAGAACTGACCACCACGAATATTGCGGCGTTATTCTCCTGGATGATACGCAATCCCGGCACGGTCTTAAAGATCGGCCCGCGCGAAGTTCATGCCGAATTTGAAACGTATCTGAACGCAATGCGAGCTTTGCATGCAACGGACGACATCCCTTCCGAAACAAAAACGATAGACGGGCAAACTCCATGAAGCGCACCGGAAAAAGTTTGCGGCGCATCTTCTCGCTGGTGCCGCTGATATTTCATAATCAGGGTATTACGCTGGAGCGATTGGCGGAACTGGCCGGCATTACCGATCAGAAAGAATTGCGTCGATTGATCGAACAACTGATGATGTTCGGCACTCCGCCTTTTTCTCCATCTGATTTCATAACCACATACATCGACGAACAACAGCGCGTGTATCTGGACTTTCCGCAGGGATTGGAACAACCGCTGGCATTGACGCCGGACGAATGGCGTGCCGTGGAAAATCTGATTCGTGAAGAACTGAGTTTCCAGAAACCGGGGCAGGTAAACTACGATCATTTACGCGATCTATTAAAACAAATGAGCGCTGTGCCCGTGGAAGTCGATTCGGGCGACATAGTCGGTTCCCGCAGACGATTGATTCAGGAGGCGCTGGAAGACGAGCTACAACTCGAGTTTCAGTATCGGACTATCGCATCGAAGGAACCGGAAATTCGGCGCATTGATCCCTGGGCGCTATTTCAACATCGTGGTGTCAGTTATCTGTTGGGCTATTGCCACACACGCCTGGCCGCTCGCTTTTTTCATCTGGAACGCATGCAAAACCTGGAAATCCTCGATATGGATGCGGAAGAACAACCACCGGAGAATCTAAACGAGTATTTAACCCAATCGCATATCTTTCAGGATCGTCCGGCCGGTTTTACGGTTCACCTCGCGTTTGCGCCGGAATTGCGCAGCGTACTGGAATCCACATTTCGCATAACCGAAATCGAACCGTATACAAACGGCGATGTCGATCACAACGATTGGCTGCAGGCCGAATGTAAAGTACGCGAGAGCCTGTGGTTTCGAGCCATCCTGCGCGGATTGGGGCCTTCCGTGCGAATTCTGTCTCCCGATCACCTGCGCCGGTCTTATCTGGAAGATTTGAACGCCATGCAAGTGCCCGGAGTTCTGGAATAAATTGCTGTCTTCTTATTGAACTATTATAGCAAAACCCGCACCATCTAATCGCGAAGGAAATATAAGAACCAAATCTAATCCCCGCGAGAAAGCACCTA
>JAGRMX010000240.1 GCA_020441025.1 Leptospiraceae bacterium | reverse complement strand
CCAGTGGCACCGATTTCACGCTTAGATTGCAATCAAAGAGCGTTCCATTATAACGTTTGATCTTCCAGAGCAAAAAACGCCCGCCCGCACTATTTTCAGGACGCATTTGCTGAGTCAGTACGTTTCGGGAAAGCACTCCATCCGGCTGCACCTCCGGTGCAAAATCTAAAATGTGTCGTCCAATGATCAATCGACGGGGCGCACCCAGCATACGGCGGGCCTGGCGGTTGCAGTTTTCGATCATTCCGCTCATGGTCACCAGCAGAATCCCTTCGGTGTGACTCTGAAAGAGAGTATGATAGTTTTTTTCGCTGGCTTCCAGACGATGAATTAACGGTGTGCTTAACCAGATAACCAGGACAGCGCCACCCACCAGAAAGAGGGCCAGCACAATCACGAGAATGTACAGCGCCTTAAAATAGGCCGCCCGCAGACCGGATACATCGTCCATCACCAGGATCTTTGTCGGACGATCTGGAAGGGAGCGATACACTACCAGTACACTGCGCTCATCGCCGTCGGCATTGGAGAGCCAGAAATGACCGTCCGGTTCGGTCAAATCCGCCAGAGCCTGCATCATTCCGGAGCGGTTGACCGAAATGCTGTCAACCGGCACATGCGTTCGACCCGGCGGGTAGTACAAATCAAAGCCGGAATTACCGGCAATAGATGGCTCTACCCGGATGGCAAAATGCTGCCGCAGATTCAACCGATCTGACCCGGTTTCCGTGGAAATTGGAATGGCCCGGGATAGTTCCGAATCCTGAATCAAAGCGGCTTCCAGTTGTAGATCCTGAACCAGGTGCTGGCGAACACGGTCCAGGTTATATTCGTACTGACCGTACAGAATCAAAGCAATGACCAGTGATATACCGGGCACTATGACGATGATCACCGCGATTAAAGGGAGTCGTATGAACGTGCCACGCCAATCCTGCATTTGTTTCTCAATTGGAAAAGGATAACGGTCTATCAGGTACGGAGATTTACAATATATTGGACGAAAATTGTGCGCATCGTCTCAGCATTCGGACACCCGGCATTTTCTTCCCGATTTTTCATTTTTTTTAATTGTCCCGCTACTTTTTCGGCTCCCTGCCCAAATCCCGCTTGCGTACAGTATGCTGGTGGACATGCCTGTTATATCGCGCCGCCCGACGTACTGCGACCTGAGGCCGGAATCGTCCGACCGCCCCGTATCGAGCGGTGAGTGTTTGAGCATTTATTCTCAAGATTTCCGTAATCTGGCCAGGGGATATGAAACAATACAAAGTTAAAAAAGGGTATGACATACCCATAACCGGCAAGCCGGAAGCCAATCTAATCGATGCACCCAATCCGGATTCCTTTGCCATCAATCCCGAAGAGTTCCACGGCGTAAAGCCCCGTCTGCATATCAAAGAGGGCGACAGTGTTAAGATTGGCTCACCTCTGTTTGAAGACAAAAACTATCCCGCAGTACAGTTCTGCTCGCCTGCCGCCGGAAAAATCAGTGAAATTCAATTCGGTCCCCGACGGGTTGTAAAACGGATCAGCATCAGCGGCGGCGGACACGATGTAGTTCAGCATGAGACTTTCCGGGTAGCGGATATTTCCGGTGCGGCGCCGGATAAGTTGCGTGAGTTGCTCTTAAAAGGCGGTATCTGGCCGCTGATTCGCCAACGCCCCTTCGATGTGATTGCCCGTCCCGATTCAAAACCCAAATCAATCTTCATTAATTGTATGGATACCGCGCCTCTGGCGGGTGATGCGGGTTTTGCATTGCAGGGTCAGTTCGCCGAATTTGAAGCGGGGATCGAAGCTCTGAAAGTGCTGGGTCACAACGTGCCCGTACATGTGGTCCTGAATCCGAACGGTAAACAGGATGATTTTCTTAAAGCCAATGGAGTTCAGTTCCACGCCTTTGCCGGCAAGCATCCCGCCGGTCTGGTCAGCACGCATATCGAAAAAATCGATCGGATACAGGGCGCGACGGATACTGTCTGGTATTTAACCGCCTATCAGACGGCCCAACTGGGCAGCTTTTTGCTACAGGGTCAGTATCCACAGGAGCGCGTGGTCACCGTGACTGGCAGCGGGGCTCAGAAGCGACAGTACTATCGTATTCGAAATGGGGCCGTGTTAAAAAGCATCCTGCGAGACAATCTCGCGGCGGGAGAACAACGCATCATTGCCGGCAATGTTCTGACCGGCAGACATGTGGGTCCGGACGATGCGCCTTCTTTTTACAGCAATCAAATCACCGTCATTCCCGAAGGTCGGGAGCGCCACTTTATGGCCTGGCTCTCGCCCGGGTTTTCGCGTTGGACCTATTCCAGAGCGTATGTTTCAGGCTGGATGCCCGGCAAAAAGTTTAGCATGCATACCAATATGAACGGGGAGCATCGGGCGCTGGTCAAGACCGGCGACTACAATCACGTGATGGCGCTGGACATTCTGCCGGATTTTCTGGCAAAAGCCATTCTGGCTGAGGATGTAGAGCTCATGGAAAAGCTGGGCATTCTGGAATGCGCTCCGGAAGATTTTGCCCTGTGCTCTTATATTTGCCCTTCCAAGACCGAATTTACTGAAATAATCAAAGAAGGTCTGGATATGATGAGGGCCGAATTGACCTGATAAGTTGCGCGGACGGGGAAACTAGCATTCATGAAATTACTCTTAAATCAGATCAAAAAATTCGATCACCATTTTCAGAAAGGCGGCAAACTGGAACGCTTTCATGCGCTCTGGGATATGCACGTTACCATTCTGTTTACTCCGGATGAAGTTACGGAAACCGGTCCGCATGTGCGGGATTCCATGGACATCAAGCGATTGATGATCACGGTGGTGATTGCGCTGGTTCCGTGTACTTTGTTTGGATTTTATAACACCGGATTGCAGAGTGCGCGGGCCTACGGATCGGAAGCGTTGCTGACCGACTGGCAGTTGTTTCTGAACGGCGCCTTAATCTGCATGCCCATCATCCTGGTAAGCTACGCGGTGGGCGGCTTCTGGGAGGTGCTGTTTGCCACCATTCGGGGTCACAAAGTCAGCGAGGGATTCCTGGTAACCGGCCTGCTTTTCCCGCTCACACTGCCACCGACCGTTCCGTTGTGGCAGGTGGCTGTAGGTATATCATTCGGTGTGGTCATCGGCAAAGAAATTTTCGGCGGTACCGGCATGAACATTCTCAATCCGGCCCTGACCGCGCGGGTATTTTTGTTTTTCAGTTACCCGGCTCAGATGTCCGGCAATAAGGTCTGGATTTACACCCACGAGCATCCCGGCATTCTGGATGGATTGTTATTTCAAGCCGGTAATACCCTCGTAGATGGATTCACCGGCGCGACGGCTTTGTTAAGCGCGGCTGAAACCAAACCGATGCAGGATCCGGTGCATCAAATGCTCACCGGTAGTCAGTTTGCCCATTTTGATTTAGCGTCGTTGTTTTATGGATTTGTGCCCGGCAGTATGGGCGAAACCTCCGCTCTGATGTGCCTGATCGGTGCGGTGATCTTGATTCTGACCGGTGTGGGCAGCTGGCGCATAATGGTAAGCACCGTTGCGGGCGCGCTGGCTATGGCCGCCTTTTTGAATCTGTTCGCCAAAAGCAGTGCCGACTTCCCGGGCCTTTTGGGCCTACCGCCTCATTATCATCTGGTAATGGGCGGATTTATGTTCGGGGCGGTGTTCATGGCCACCGATCCGGTCAGTGCAGCCGCAACAAATAAAGGCAAAATCATTTATGGAATACTGATTGGAGTCATGACCATATTGATTCGCACCTGGAATCCGGCTTATCCGGAGGGCATGATGCTATCGATTCTATTTATGAATATTTTTGCTCCACTGATCGATCACTTTGTAGTTCAGTCGAATATTAACAGGAGAATGAAACGTGCAACGGGGTAATCTATTTACATTCGGATTTGCTCTGGCGGTCTGCATCTTCTGCAGCGTGGGGCTGGCTCTGGCGGCCTCGGTATTAAAAGAGGACCAGGAAATCAGTGCCCGACTGGACGTGATTCAGAACATCCTGGCGGTGGCCGGGTATCCGCAGGATGAGATTCAGCGCATGAAGAGCCAGAATCCCCGGCAGATGATCGATCTGTTCCAGAACAAGTTCGACTTTCTGCTGGTGAACAGGCAGAACCAGGAAATAAGCCTGGACAGCGTTAAAAAGGAACTGGTGGAAAAGCTGGGTTACAAACCGGAAGAATTGAACGCCAGGACTTCATTTGAAGTGCTGGGAATCTTCAACAACAAATTGAGCCTGTTGGCGGACCGTTCCGGTCAGAGCCTGGAAGAATACGATCCGGGCTACAAATACATGTTTTTATATAAACCGGAAGGAACGGTCGAATCCTACATTGTGCCTGTCGAAGGATACGGCCTCTGGAATATGATATACGGCTACATCGCCCTGAAACCGGACCTTGCCACCGTGGATGATATTGTTTTTTATAAACACCAGGAGACTCCCGGTCTGGGCGGCGAGATTTCGCAGGATTGGTTTACCGATCAGTTTCACAACAAGCGGATTCTGGATGATAAGGGCAATTTTGTGTCCGTCGGTGTCTCCAAAGTAAAAGTCTCGGATCGATTTGCGGATGAGCCGGAACAACAATCCCACTTCGTGGATGGAATCAGTGGCGGCACCATTACTGGCAATCAGGTTACCGATTTCCTGAAAGACGACCTGGGAACTTATAACTCGTATTTTGAGACCATCCGGGGACAGACCGGCGAAGCGGAAACACCCGCCAATGCGAATGCGGAGGAAGTGCAATGAGTGAAGCAACTACGGCAACCGAAGCGCCTGTCCAACAGCGGCAGCCCCTCTTCGGCAAAAAACAACGAGCGATCGTCAAAGATCCCCTCTGGGACAACAACCCCATTACTCTACAGGTATTGGGAATCTGTTCGGCCCTTGCGGTAACCACTCAGGTCAAGGTAACGCTGGTGATGTGCGTGGCCGTAACCGTGGTTGTGGCGCTTTCCAACGTTGTGATCTCCTCCATCCGCAACTGGATTCCGTCAAAAATTCGGATTATCGTCATGCTGGCGGTAATTGCTTCGCTGGTTATTATCGTGGACGAAGTCCTGAAAGCGTATCTGTTTGAAATGTCCAAACAACTTTCGGTATTTGTGGGCCTGATTATTACGAACTGTATTTTACTGGGTCGTGCGGAAGGTTTTGCATCCGCCAATAAGCCATGGCCCTCTTTGCTGGATGGTCTCGGCAACGGACTGGGTTACAGCCTGATTCTGTTGATGGTGGCCTCTTCCCGGGAAATCCTGGGCAGCGGCACTTTTCTGGGCTTTCAACTGTTGCCGGACGCCGTTTACCAGGCGGGCTATGTGAACGTGGGCCTGATGATTCTGCCGCCGGGTGCGTTTATCGTACTGGGTTTGATCATCTGGATGCAACGCACTATTTCAAAGAAGTACGAAACGCATTGATCGTAAGTATATAAGAAACTCGCCCGGCTCGCGTCTCGTTGTTACCGATACACGCGATTCGATTCCGGACGAAAAACGGAAAATTAGCGAACGAATAGTTCAAACTGAGTCGAAAGCATGGAACTCGTAAACGTAGCAATTAAAGCAGTCTTTATTGAAAACATTGTGCTGGCATTCTTTCTGGGAATGTGCAGCTTCCTGGCGGTGTCCAAAAAAATTGAAACGGCCATCGGCCTGGGCTTTGCGGTTGTGTTCGTGAACGGCATTACCGCCCCGGTCAACTGGTTGATCAACGATCTGCTGCTGGAAGACGGTGCGCTGGCGTGGATGGGATT
>JAGRMX010000023.1 GCA_020441025.1 Leptospiraceae bacterium | reverse complement strand
ATAAGCCATCTCTGGTCCGCCTGCATCCAGTCACTCTGTCTTTTAATAATCATTACCAGCAGGCTGCGGTGAGATAAATGCTGCATTCGCCCTGCAACAAAAGTAACCTGCAATGTCCATACAGGTACGACAAAAATAGCACGACGGAAAGGGTCCACCTATGATTTACATCATGTGCGTGACTGATAAAAGCGCGATTCTATACCGGCTCATCCATTGCGGTTTGGCTTTACGCTGCCGATCTATTTTCCAGATGTCGCTACCGACATTCTGCCCGATCCCGCCAATCGCTTACGCATGGGCGTGAGCAACTTCCTGGTCCAGCAACCGAAGCCAGTATTTAATCTGGGAAAAGACCAGAAATTCTTCCGTTGCCCGTCGACGACCGTTTCGACCCCAATCGGCCCTGGCATGGGGATTGGCCAGCATCGTATCCAGTACGTGCGCAATCTGATCCACATCGTCGGCATCCGAAACCATGCGCCCGTCAACTCCGTCGCGCACCTGTTGACGCAAGCCACAGGCACGCGATGTCATAACCGGAACTCCTTTCCACATGGCTTCGGTAGCGGTTAGACCGAAACCTTCCTGAACAGAGTTCTGAGCAATTACCGTGGAGCAGCGCTGAATGGCATTTACCATCAAAGCGTTTTCTTTGCGGGATTTCATCGGCAACGCGAAGATGCCTATGTCTTTTTGTATCTCGGCATCCACTCCCGTATACAGGTCGCATATCTCTTTGAGAACCTCCTGCCCTTCGGGATCATCCTGGATGGAACGTGGATCCGGTCCGGCCAATACCATGCGTACTATTTGCAGTCGGCGACGATGACGTTCGTCGATGTTGTTGCGATCGGCGGCTGTTCGTTTCAATTGAATAAATCCGCGCATCAGCGGCGCGAATCCTTTCAAACGATCCCAGCGGGAGATCTGAGAAATTATCGGGCGATATAGAAGTCCGATTTCATCCTGCCCGGACGCATCCGCAAATTCCCCGTCCGAACGTAAACGCAATGCGCTTTCTTCAAAATCTTCGGTAAGGACCGGCTGATGTTTGCGGGCAATATGCGAATTGCATAATATGCCCATCAACTTATGCGTCGTCAGTTCACGATTCTTATGACTCAACGGATCAATGGCCGGACAGATGATGGTAGATCGGCCGGCCAGATAATCCGGAATGTACTCCGGGGCGCTGAAAACCGAATGATCGTATACATCGGCGTACTGCTTCAGAAAAGTCCAGGCGGTACGGGTGGCCGTATTGTGTTGATCCAATCCGATGTGACAGCGCCAGATGGTATAAACACCCAGTTCTTTTTTTATATATGCGCCCATGGCCATGGGTTGCGGATCATGAATGACCACTACATCTCCGGGCTGCACATAACGTTTAAAGTCATCGGCGTTTTCACGGTTCACTCGTTCATATACTTCACGTTCTTCCGCGCTCACCTCACCGGATTCGATCCCGTGAATCATGTTGTGCAATCGTTTGGTAAAAGAAAAAAACAATTCCTCATCCGTGTTGATCACCGCCCAGCGCACATCACAGTCCAGTTCGCGGAAAATGCTGATCATTTTGGGCATCATCTCGGCGACACCGCCGCCCTGCGCGGTAGAATTAATCATCCATACTGTTCGGCCTTTCAAATGGGGCGCCACTACACCGGCTTCGGTCTTCAGCTCACTTACCGTGGCCGTCAACTCCGTGATGGCCGCGTATTCATCCAGCGTCCATGCATCCGATATTTTAATTTCTTCAATCAACGTGGTTGCCTCCTGCATTCTAAGATTATAAATTAGAGCAGTGAAAGTAGTGTAGCGCTGCGCATTCCTGGCAGCACTGAAACAGACTTTTTCAGACGGCGAATAGAACGCCATAAGAAAGACCGCTATTTTTGCTGCGGTTTATCATACGGAGAATAAAATCCGCCATGCCGACGCAGGCGCGGCGGCCTACACATATGATACGTAAGTCAAATCGCGGTTTATTGATTCCGGATTTCGTCTAATATATAGTACACGGTTTTTTTTGGGAGAATCCATTAACGCCTGAAATAGGGTCCAACGGGAACACGGACCACCAATTCGATTGGTTACGTTCCGGCCGAGCGCACACTATCGAGTCTTTATTGATTGGATTTACACTGACAGCGGGGTGATGTACATCGGTCACTATACAGGGAGCAAATATGGAAAAGTTTTTGAAAAAGATTCTGGTTCCGGTGGATGGTTCGAAGGATTCCGCGCACGCCCTCGAGGCGGCGGAGGCCATGGCGCGCAATGCGAAAGCCACACTGACCGTACTGGAAGTCGTGGAAGAATTCGGTCCTCTCCCGGGCTATTACGAAGCGGCGCCGGCCGGACAGGATCGGACCAAATGGATTTCGGATCAACGCTTCGAAAAAGTACATCCTATCCTGGAAGAAACTTCGGTGAAATGGGATCGCAAAGTCGTAGAAGGCTTTCCCGCCGATAAAATCGTGGAAGTGGCCGAAGATGGGAAATACGATTTGATAGTAATCGGCAGTCGCGGACTTTCCGCACTGGGACGCTTTTTGATGGGCTCCGTTTCCGATCGGGTGATTCATCACGCTCCCTGTAGCGTTATGGTGGTCCGTCCCTGACGAATCGGTGCGCCATGCACGCTGAATGTTTCTCACTTTTTATTTCGCACTGAGCATGAACATCGCCTCATTTTTGTGGGCGATGTTCTTATTGTATAATGTACGCGATTATCGCCTGTTGGTGCCGATGGGCCTGTGCATAGTTGTGGGCATTGAACAGGCCATCGCCTTTCACTACGGCGTGCCCACGAACTGGGTGGATTTGACCGTCAGCACGGCCGTTTTTCTTTCCGTTTTCGTTCTTTCACGCAGCATCGCCGCCAATTTACGGGCCGACGACCTGCTGTCCGGCAAAGACACACGCATCAGCACCCTGCTCGACACGGCGGTAGACGCCATTGTAATTATTGACGAGCGAGGGCTGGTGGAATCGTTCAATCCCGCCGCGGAACGATTGTTCGGGTACACCGCCGGCGAGGTGATTCGTTCGAATGTGAACATGTTAATGCCGGAGCCGGATCGCTCCCATCATAACGAATACATCCACAACTTTTTAAGTTCACGCCAGCCACGCATCATCGGCAAGGGTCGCGAAGTAACCGGTCGACGCAAGGACGGTACCAACTTCCCGGTGTATCTGGCGGTCAGTGAAATGCTGATCAGCGGAAAGCGTTACTTTGTCGGAACTTTGCATGACCAAACCGAAATCAAACGTAAAGAGGCCGAATTGCGGCAGGAAAAAAATTTCATAGCCGCCATACTCGATACGGCCAGCGCACTCGTGATTGTACTCGATCGACATGGTCGTATCGTCAGTTTTAATCGCAGTTGCGAACAACTGAGCGGATATACGACGGAAGAGATTCAGGGCCGGACATTCTGGGAGCAATTCATCCCCATAAACGATCGGCCATACGTGCAAGAAGTGTTACGCAAACTGGTGGAAACCCGTCAAACCGGCCACTTCGAAACATACTGGATTACACGTTCGGGCAACAGAAGATACGTGGAATGGGAAAATTCAATTCTTAAGAGCGACTCCGGTGAAGTGGATTTTATAATTGCGACGGGCATCGATATAACCGAAAAGCGCATTCAACAGCAGGCCATCAGTCAACTTTCCAGTGAAATCATGCGCGTACAGGAAGAAGAACGCAAACGCATTGCGGGCGATTTGCACGACTCCCTGGGACAGAGTCTTGTAGCACTGAAATTTATGATAGAAGAACTGCGCTACTCTAATGCACAGAACGCCGAGTTACAGAATCAGTGCGACCGGATTAATGACTTTATCAATGGGATCGTGCAGGATGCCCGCGAACTCTCGCATACCCTCAGCCCCATATCGCTTCAGAAAATTGGATTGAAGCACGCCATTCGTGAACTGGTTAATTCCCATCGGTCGACCGGAATCGACATCTCGCTTGAAATTGATGAAATCGATGATTTTTTTCCCGAGAACTGGGATATCAATCTTTATCGAATTATCCAGGAAGCGCTTACGAACGTCTTCAAGCATTCCGGCGCAACCAGTGTAATCATCCAGGCCCATCGGACACCGCACGGATTGAGTCTGCTGATACAGGATAATGGCAGCGGCTTCCAGAACAATCGACAGCACCGCGGAATGGGTCTATTAATCATGCAGGAACGCGCGCGGGCTCTGGATGGAAACATACAAACCGTTTCAGCGCCGCAAGCAGGCACGGAGGTAAAAGTTGAAATCCCCGCCCGATAAACCGTACCGCTTAATGATTGCCGATGATCATGACGTGCTCCGTCTGGGATTGCGCAATCTGATCAGCCGCGATCCCGGATTTACCGTCGTGGACGAAGCCGCCAGCGGCCAGGAATTGCTGGATAAACTGGAAAAACAAACCTGCGATTTGATCATCCTGGATTTAAGTATGCCGGGCTTGAACGGCATTCAGGTTCTGGAAAGGCTGGGATCGCGTTTCCCGCGACTCAAAGTATTGATTTTCAGCATGCATAAAGAAAAAGAATTCTTCCGGCATGTCATGCGCAAGAATGTGGACGGCTATATTCTCAAAGACGATAACTTCGACCAGATATTGCACGCCCTGCGCGAAATCCGGGACGGTCGTAAATCGTTTTCTGCCGACCTGGTGGAATCGTTGTATGTGGAACAGGATGAACAGGGGAACGATGCGCATGGTAATGAGCGTATTTCACTCGAAATTCTGACCCGGCGGGAAAAAGACATTCTGCGCAGAATTGCGGCCGGAGCCACCAATCGTCAGATCGCTGACGATCTGGATATCAGCCCGCGCACGGTTCAAACCCATCGATCTAACATCATGGAAAAATTGCACATCAAGAATACCGCCGGCCTGGTAAAATTCGCCATGAATAGCGGCCTGATGGATTGAGACTCAGATCGCCTAACGCTTGCTTCGCTCACTTACCGAGCGCACTCAATCCGATCGGTATCCGTCGCATTCATCCGGCAGCAATGTCGAACAATACAACAGAGTCACGAAGGCGTTCGATCGACAGCTCACATATTCGGTTGTAGAACCCAGATGAGCGTCGCAGCTAACAAACAGAGCGATGGCCGATAGATAGCATTGATCCTGACGCTCCAGTTCCGACTCACAGTCGGTGAAGCCGCATCCGGATAGCGTGAAGAGCAAAACTACGGCCGGCCCCACCAGCAGGCGTCTCCAATGAAGCCGATCATACGATTTATGCTTTGTTGCACGCATACCATACCTCTTGCGTGGGAATTTCGGGGCGCAATAGATTGGACCTCGTCGGGAGCCATTCCCATGATATTTTTCACAAAAAAAACCTATTTTTCTTCCAGAAATCCGTACTTTGTCGTAGAAAATTCGGCCACACCGCCAATTGACCGCACCCTGCCGACATGCTATATCTTTCGTATAATTGTGACCAGGATAAGGAGACCCGGCATGTACGAGAGCAGCAATTCATCCTGCACACGGTGCAAATCTCGCTCCGAGTGTAGTTTTCGAGCACTGAGTGATGAACAAATTGAACAAATGGAGTCGGAAAAACGGACTCTGACTTTCGCCCGCGGCGAGACCATCTTTCATCTGGGCGATGATTCGGCCCATTTTTTCTGCGTTAAAAGCGGGAACGTGCAATTGTATCGTTCCAGCCCCTACCGTGAACAGAGTTTTTCCATTGCTGCTCAGGGCGATTGGATCGGTTTTAGAGACGCTCTAAATGAAACCAACTACCAGCACAACGCGCGCTGCTTGAATGAAGCCACCGTCTGCAAGTTTAATCGCACCCGCATTGCCGAATGGATGGATGAATATCCCGAATTTGCCCGCGCCATCGCCTGCGATCTGGCCACACAATGGACCGCCGCCGAAAATCAGACCTATAATCTGGGGTCGCGTAAAATCATGGAGCGCCTGGCCGATTTTCTGCTGCAACTGAAGCGTACTTCGCCGGTAAATGAAAACCAGGAAGTGGAATTCAATTATACACGCGAATTGCTGGCTACCCTGTTGGGTACCACCACCGAATCCGTAATTCGCACCCTTTCCGATTTCAAATCGCGGGGCTGGATTAACATGTCCCGCGGAAAAATACAGTTTCTGGATGATAGCGAACTGGCCCGTCTGGTTGCCGAATCCTGATTATGCTCGCCTGACTTTACAGAGTCGCGCCTCGTTCCGGGTAACCTTATCCTGCGACGTGCGCGACTCTTCTTTCGTACTTTTCGAATCCCCGCTCCATAGCTGACCGTAAACCTCGGCTCTTATTTTCAATTTATTGCGCTCAGCTTTTCGATTGACCGCAAAAAACCTTATGAACGGCTGCATAACTCGCCGTGACCATTATTGCCGTATTTGCGTTTATTCAGCGTAAATGCGAATAGATTGCGCAACAGCGAGAAACCATTTGCACATTTTTGGGTTTTACATGCAAATTCATCAAATCATCGGCCCGGCGCGAATCCTCTTCTTCGTTTATTTTTTCGTATTGCATTGCTCCTCGGTGACAATGGAAGCGGAAACGGAAGTCGCCCGGCAAAGCTATCGAACCGATTGCAATGCCACCCGGTTTCATCTTACCGGGCTATGTCCGGAGGAAGTCGCCATTCTGGAAGCGGCGACTCAGCATCCGGCTTTTAAAGCGCAAATTTCAATAGAAGCGGAAGACTTCCGGAATCTGACCGAACAATCCAACATAGACCTGGCCACGGCAATTTTTTTTCAGCGCGTTAATCGACAATCCATGAGCGATGCCTATATCCGGCGTATTGATACAATTGTGCGACGTACACAAATTGAAGGGCTGCCCGATTACTCCGATCGAAACGTGTTGCTGGCTATGGTACCCGGCATGTTTTACACGTTGAATACTTCGATCGGCGGTGATGGACGACAGATTCGTGAATCCGCGGAAAAGTTGGGAATGCAATCGCACCTGATTCTCATGGAACCGGACGGCTCTCTGGATGAAAATGCGCAGTACTTATGCGATTGGCTGCAAAAAACAACGGCAGAAAAAATCATCCTGGCGAGTATCAGCAAAGGGGGCAGTGATATTAAAAGAGCGATACAATTGTGCGCAGATTCATCCGGAATGCGCAAGGTGCGTGCCTGGTTGAATATCGGCGGCATTATGCGCGGCTCCCACCTGATCAATGAAATTGATGAACACTGGTCGACGCGCTGGCGCGCGAAAACATTTTTCTGGAAGTACGGGTTCGACTATGACGCACTATTGAGTGTTCGGGTGTATCCGGGCTCTCCCCTGCTTTTGCCCATGCGTATTCCCGCACATATGCGCGTAATTAATGTTATCGCGGTTCCGCTTCAAATGCACGTCACCAACCGAGCGCGAGAAAGTCACGCGCTGTTGAGTCGACATGGACCGAATGACGGGCTGGCGTTGCTAACGTACGCATACCTGCCCGGCGCGATAAATTTTGCCTGGTGGGGAAACGATCACTACTTCGCGGGCCAGAATAATCGGGAAGAATACTTATTCGCCGGCTTGATTGAAATTATGGAACAAATGCATACACTGCATTGATGCTCCACACTCGATCTATTTACGCCCGGCATTGTTTCGTGCGCACACATCCACCGCCTGGCTTACGTCCAGGTGCCCTTCATAAATGGCGCGACCGCTGATCATACCGACAAGTCGCGGATGATTCAAGGCCACCAGAGCGCGTACATCCTCCAATCGGGCGATGCCGCCGGAAGCGATTACATTTAATCGAGTTCCGTCCAGCATGGCCGTCAGAGAATCCAGGGCCGGACCGGTCAACGCGCCGTCCCGGGCTATGTCGGTAAAGATGATCTCACGTACTCCGCGCGCATACATTTCTCGGGCGAATTCAACGGCGTCAACGCCGCCCGATTCTTCCCAGCCCGAGATACGTACAACTCCATCCAGCGCATCGATGCCGATAATCACTCTCTCCGGACCATATTTATCGATGGCCTGTGAAACGAAATCGGGATCGCGCACCGCGGCGGTACCGATGATACACCGATCCAGACCGAGATTATCAAAACATATTTGCAGGGCTTCCAGATGGCGAATGCCGCCGCCCATTTCGATGCGCATGCCATTCCCTACCGTGGAACGAATACGCTCAATAACATCCGAGTTTACACTGCGGTCACCATTGCGAGCGGCGTTCAAATCGACTACATGCAACAGACCGGCGCCCGCTTCCAGAAAGGTGCGCGCCGGAATGGCGGCGTCGTCAAAATAATCGGTGGAATCGGCGTAGCGCCCCTGGTGCAGACGAACCACGCGTCCGTCCAGTAAATCAATAGCGGGAATGAATTGCATCAAACGGACTCCACCCAGCGTTCGATCATCCGCAACCCGACCGCTGCGGATTTTTCGGGATGGAACTGGGTCGCAAGAATGTTGTCTCTTCGAACCATAGCGGGAAAAATATCACCGGCGTAGTCGCAGTGCGCCACCACAAATTCGTCCGGAACCTGCACGGCTCGATAGGAATGAATGAAATACACATACTCGTCCGCGGCCTGGGCGAATGCGTCGGATGGTTCCCGAAACTGTAGCGTATTCCAGCCCATATGCGGCACGCGCTGATCTCCCGCGGCAAAGGGAAAGCGGCGAATATGTCCGGGAATGAGCCCCAGACCCGGCAGGGTGCCGCTGTGATCACCGGCTTCCTTATTAACCGGATTGTCCGTAGCAGAATTTTCGAGGGCGGACGAATCTCCCAAAACATGTGCTTCAAAGCATTCGTTCGAATCGGTGAATAAAATCTGAAAACCAATGCACACGCCCAACAGTGGAGTGCCCGCCGAAACTTTCTCGAGTAGTGTCGATTGCATGCCTTCCGATCCGGCCAGCCCCTGCATGGCGGCCTCAAAGGCGCCATCGCCCGGCAGTACCAGCGCATCCGCCGCTTTGATATGGGACGGGTCGGCCGTAAATACGACATCGGAAGCAAACAGCCGCAGCGCTTTAATAATGGAATGGATATTACCCATCCCATAATCCAGTACGGCTATTTTACATTGCTTCATGATTCAGAATGGTCGGCGTGTATTTCGGCAACCGCTGTACAACAGTTTGAGTCCGATGTAACAAGAATAGTGCGGTGTGTACATAATCCATCAATTCGCACTTTCGATTTCCGGAAAACCGATTCACGTTGCTCAATCAAAGGAACCTTTGGTAGACGCCAGGCTGTCACCGCGACGGATGTCAATCGCGACCGCCATACACAGTGCGCGTCCCAGCGCCTTGAATATGGACTCATGGATATGATGTCGATTTTCACCGTGATGTACGACCACATGCAAATTCATGGCGGCATGCATGGCGAACTTCTGCAAGAATTCGAGCGTCAACTCGGCGTCATAAATACCGAACTGTCCGGTATTCACCGCTTCCGGTCCCTTATAGGTGAAGTTAAAGCGTCCGCCCAGATCCACGGCCACGGTGGTCAGCACTTCATCCATGGTCAGTGTAAAGTGACCGTAACGCGAAATGCCGGCCTTACTGCCCAGGGCCTGCTTTAATAAGCCGCCGAATACAATCGCCGTGTCTTCCACCGAGTGGTGGCAATCGATGCCTATGTCTCCGCGCAGCTTGAGATGCATATCGATCAGACCGTGCTTGCTGATATGCGAAAGCATGTGATCGAAAAACGGAATTTCCGTATCGAAATGATATGTGCCTGTGCCATCCAGGTTGATGGACATGGTGATGTCCGTCTCGGAGGTCCGTCGAGCGGCCTCCGCCCGGCGGGGTGCGTTATCTGTCGAAGCATTTTCGTTCATCAGCGCGATGACTGCATCCCGAATTCATACGGAAAACGGGATTCCGATTCTATTATCGGACACAATCGCGCGCATATCCGGCAGGCCAATCGCTTTTTTGAACGACCGGCGCTATCAATCAAATCTAAAAACGGAGTTTCAGGTAACCATCAATCTTCGTGCAGACAATCGGACAGATCCCGATCTTCCTCATCGCCGTCTTCGTACACCACGTGCATGGTGCGCCCCGCAATGCGCTCAATGGTTACTTCATAGTAATAGCCATCGCCGGACCATTCGCACCACAGTTGTGTACCGGGTCGCCAGTTGAACGGTCGAATCTGGGTGTCCAGGTCCAGAGTCGCCTCATCGCCGTCATAATAATCCACCGTAACCCGCGTGCCGCTGATGCTGCGAATACGCGCCGCGTACCAATATTCGTTATCGGGCCAGATGGCCAGAACCGTATCACCGCGCTTGAAATCGCTTGTATTGTTTATAGTAACATCCGGTGGTGTGTCGTCCGTATCTATGTTTTCGGGCTGCACTTCGGCGCCCGAAATACTGAGCGCAATAGTTTGCGTGGCCCCGGCACCGGTCGCATCCTGCACTCGCAGGCCGAGGCGCACGGTTCCGCCTGTCAGGGGACGGCCATGGATGGCACCGCTGGCCGGATCCAGTTTCAAACCGGATGGCAACTGTCCCGATGTCAGGCTCCAGCGGAAACCGGGTACACCGCCGTAGACTTCCGGAACGAATAAATAGGACTGACCGGTACGCCCGGCGGTGGCCGTCGTACTATTGATTTGAAGGCGCGTGAAGGCGGACGTATCTCTTAACTCAAATCCAATCGCCTTTAGCAACAACAGATCCAGGCGCGTGATCAAACCGCGTGCCGGACCGGCGGGCATTTCACCGCCCGCTTCATAACCGTAGCCCGGCCAACGACTGTAGCGATCTACATTGCGAAGATGCGCATCGGACTTAACCACAACAGTTTCCTTTTGATAATCGGTGATTGCGCGATCACTTATACGCTCCTGCTTCTGAAAGGAATCGAAAGCGGAATTACCGCCGCTGAATCCGATGGCGTGGCCGATTTCATGCAACGCCGTGCTGTAGAAATCCAGGCGACCGTCATTGGCACTGTGCCAGTTATTTATATCATTCGAAAAGAACCACTCCTGATCCAGTCCCGGGATGCCGGATGTTTTAAACGCGACTGCGCCTGAACGGGTAATGCGCAGCGTGCGTCCCCCGGCAGTGTGATTCGTACTGGAAGTGCGCGCCCGGGCCGGGTTATCGTACTGCTGATTGTTATTCACGCCGGTAAAGTACAGTTTAAAATCACGATAGGACCGACTGTTGCGTATGCCCACGTTATCGCCGAAATCGGGTTTCATCAGCCAGGTATGTTCCTGATTCGCGCCTACCGTATCCAGTTGCATATCGGCAATGAAGTAGGCCCAATCGGCGGCGGCCCGCTCGACCAGTTCACGACGATTACGATCGCGAAAAAAACCGGAATCATCCTGAGAGAAATCGGTATCAAACTCAAATTCCGGCGCCGAGTTTTGATCCTGATCGATCTCGATAAATTGTAGCGATTGGGTAATCGTGTCCCCATCGTTATTCATGAACTCCACCGTCACCGGAATCGGTTGTGCTTCCGAGCGTCCGTCGCGATCCGGATATATGGCCACATACAATGAAAACTTCTGCGTTCCACGCGGAACGGAAGTATAATTCCCCACCAGCTCTCCGCCTTCATAGCCACCGGCGTTTTCAAAGTACATCCGATCATGGCGCGTACGCAGACGCACATAGCCGGGCAGATCGGAAGGCGAAGCAATCACCAGGTCCACACGCACTACCGGATTCGCAATCTGCCCATCCCAATCGATCAGCGGCAGCAGCAATCCGGTCGCGTCGCGACCGTATTCATCCACCAGTTTCAAACTACCGGATTGAGCGCGTAGTTCATGCATGGGTTGCTGCGGCAAAAAGCACAGGCAGAACAACATTACGCCCTGCGCCAGGGTCAGCACGTATCGATGTGAGCGCCGTATGCAATGATACGTACGATTACGCGTAGCATTTGAGGTACGGTTTGGGTGATGAATTTGCATGCATGTATTTTAATGAAAGCGTCGAATCGATCAATGCATTTTGAACTTTTTTGCGCGTAATAATGATTAAAAAGCCGCGCATTCATTGCGCACTGTATGATACAATAGTGCGCCCGGTTTTTACGCGTTGCATTCATAATCAAAAAAGCATCGTGCAGAGTAATGATCTACCGATTGTTATTTACACCGGAATTCATATCGGAAGCTACGATGCGATTCACTCAATGATCTACAACGGAATTTATAACGCGATTTATACCACGATTCTCACCTGATGATTGTAGAAACAACACCAGCAGCAACAACAGGAGTAGCAGCATCAAAATACACACATGTTGTTTCTTGTATTCACGCAAAACAATCGGCGATGCTACCGGCCGATTACACCGCGGGCACTCTTTCCGATCCTCACATCGTTCCAGCTGTTTACGGTTCTACTCCGCCCATCGGGACCATGGGTTGGGGCCACCCGGCCCTGATTTTAGTTGCCGGGCCGCCCGGGGGCCACAATCGTGGCGACCTGACCGGGCTCGCCCGGTTGTCCGCATGCCCAGGTGGCGGAACTGGTAGACGCGCCAGCTTCAGGTGCTGGTGGGAGCAATCCTGTGGAGGTTCAAGTCCTCTCCTGGGCACATAAAACGTTTAGAGCTTACAAGTCCGATACCCGTATGGGTCGCCTTTATGCCAGGCAATACCCACAATCACCAACAAATACAGAGCATCACAAGACTGCCGGTACACAGATTGGGCGATGTATCATCGATCCAATTGGTATTGGTTGAAGTGCGCAATCCACGGGTACCGGTCGGGGCCGTAGTACTCCAATCGGAACAGTTAGTTCCGGAAACGGTCCCATTTGATTGGCTGCCCGTCCAGTAAGTGGTCGTCAAAGTAGAGATTCCGGCCCCGTTCACACTGACTGATATATTGCCGTCGAACAATCCGGCCCAATTGGAATCAATCGTGACTTCCGTCGGAGACACTATCGGCACGGAGGCGGGCACGGCATGATTGGTCGGAAAATCGAGGATGGCATCTCCGCCATACGAAACAAAGGCCAGATCGTTTGTACAGGCCAGACTGCTGAAACTGGTCGTCCGTGACGCGCTGCAATACCCATTGGCCGTCGCTCTACCTCCAAAATTGCCCTGATAATTGGTATCCGTTCGGTACATATAAATTTTGGTTGCTGTGGATCCACCGGTAGCATTTGAATTCGTACCGCAAAAATTATAATTGCAATAAAAAAGCTGTATGAGTTCCGGATGCTCAATCACATCGGGCTCACTGTATTCCACCTGAATGCAGGCGTACATCCCGGGCAGCAGCACAGGTATGATTGCCGCGCGTAGAGTCGCATAGAACCTTTTTTTGAGCATGAATATTATCTCACCTTATTCCGAGTTCGAGTCTCATCAACTGTGCGGAGAATCGGTATCAGATCACGGATCTATTGCATTATGTAAAGGAATAGACCCCTGCGTAGCATGAAGATCGTGTTAAAAATGAACATCAGGGACGCCGCTCCTTATCAGTACGATTTGTCAGTGTTTCCGAACCATAAACAAAATCTTGAAACTGCACCGGTTGCAATCGAACGCTTTTATGGAATGGCGATTGAGTTGACTGCGCGCCGACGTAATTTCCGCTTACCCCATGCGAATCCGACACCTGCTGATTTTCTTTTATGTTACATGCGCACTACTGTTTTACACACATTGCACGCATTTAAAAGCGGCGCCTTTTCCCGCAGCCGGTGCCGAGTCCGAAGATTTTATTCCGCAAGATTGGACCCTGCTCTATTCGGTAACGGGCGACTTGAACGCCGATGGACGCGATGATCTGGTACTGGTGGTGGACGGCCCCGCTGCGAATGAAAATGAAACATCACAACGAGTGGTGTTGATTCTGGAAAAGTCCGTGGACGGATACGTGCTGGCCGCTCGTTCCCACACCACCGCCTACTGTCGGGAATGTGGCGGAGTTTTTGGAGATCCTTCCAATCCACCTGATATTCAAAACGGCGTGCTGACTATTTCCAATTACGGCGGCAGTGCCTGGCGCTGGGGTGTCAGTTACAGCATTCGCAAACAACAGGGGAATTATACTCTGATCGGTTACACCAGTTCAGCCTTTCACGCCGCTTCGGAGGAATGCACGGAAACGGAAGTTGATTTTAATCTCTCCACCGGGCGAGTGCGCCTGTCCCGTCAGACCGGTCGGCAGGGCAACTGTCGCGATATTGAAAAATGGATAAACAGGCCGATCCCTGCGCCGTATTTATTAAAAAACGAAACCGATTGGAAGTTGCCTTCCGAAAGCGATTATCCCGATTTTTTTAACGCCGAATGACCGTGACGACGCGCGATCTTGTTATTAAGACGGACGAAACCGAGACCTGAATCGCTCCGGAGAGCGACCGGATTGCTTAGAAAAACAGCCCGGTGTGGAACGCAAACGCGCCGGTAGCGAAGTAGCGCGGATATTTCCAGGCGCACGTCCCCTGTGGAGTTTCTAAACTCGGCGGAACGCGACCGATTGATGGCAAAACAGCGCGGATTCCGCAAAAAGTTGTGTAACCGCCCGGCGGCGAGGGATTCCATAACTGTATGCGTAACCAGCAAAAATCCATCCGAAAGCTTTCTGTACCGGCCCTGATTCTGTCCCTGGTAATTCCCGGAAGTCTGACCATTTCATGCCTGGCGGATATACGACCGGAGGCATTACAATCCCGTTCCACTCCGGCCGATGCGGACCGCGGCCGCGCCATAGTTCTGGCGGGAGTAGAAGCCCAGACCGGTGGCAATGGCGACCGCCGGGCATATTTCCGACAGGGTGCTATCCGCGTGCGATTAACGGACCAATGGTATGGGCTGGCGGATGCCCTGGCCAATGAATGGCCCAATAGTCCTCAGGAAATCGAGTTCACTTTCATACCGGGCAAAGATGCCGGCGTGCTTAAACTGCTGGATGCGACCGGCAATCCCACCGGGCAGGTGTGGGGCATTCATGATTGGAACACCTGGCGACAGGATAACGCCGACAGCCAACCGCAGTATGTGCACAGCGACACGATTAAGTTCATGCTGCCCACCATGCAGTATTTCCTGGAAATGGCCTATCGGCTTCCGGATGGCGGCATTTTTGATTATGCCGGCAGCAGCACAATCGACGGCATTGATTGTCATGTGGTTTATATAACCTGGGATTCGTATGCCGGCAATTCTCGCAGTGATCAATATGTAGCCTATTATGATCAATCTACCGGTCGCCTGTACCGCGTCGATTTTACGGTACGGGATAGCATGCCCTTTGTAACCGCGTCGGCCTACTACCGGGACTATCGCGACGTGAAGGGTTATATGTTTCCCTATCGCATTGACATCAGCAACCTGGGTGATGCGGAAGATCTGGTGCACCAATACATTATTCACAGCGTGGAAACCAATGTGAATTTTGAGCGCGCGGACTACGCACCCGATCCGGACCGCGCACCGGCCAGCAAACATTGAACGATGTTTAATCGATATAAATCGACGTCTCTCTTAAACCGAAGTCAAATAAAGGGAACACCGGCATGGAATCAAACGTCTTGCGCAAGTGAGCCGCCCATACCATGCTTTGATCGCAACGCTGCGATGTCGTATACGCCGATTTGATAAACGCCTGCGCTTTCGCGTGGGCCTGCTGTTGTATAGACTGAGCCACTCACCCGGTCAAAAAACCCCGGGGCCCGCTCCCATACCGACCGCATTGATTCTACTCATCGGCGTGAGTTTGATTCTGGTCGCGCTTCTGATTCCTCTACACCCGCGCGAATATCCCGTGCAGGGCCTGGATGTCTCCCATCATCGCGGAGTGATTGATTGGGAGCGCATTCCAGCCCGGTACGTGTTTATATACATCAAGGCCAGCGAAGGTGCCACAATGCGCGACCCTCGCTTTGCACGTAACTGGCGAAACGCGCGTCGACACGGTTTTATCCCCGGCGCGTATCACTTTTTTACTTTATGCCGCGATGGCGAATCGCAGGCTCGTAATTTTATCGCCGCCGTACCCGGGGAAGCGCATACGCTCCCCCCGGCCGTTGATCTGGAATTCTCGGGCAATTGCACGCGCCGACCTTCGGCTGCACAGCTAATGTTTCAGCTCAATCTGTTTATGCGAATTGTGGAAAACCATTTCCAGCAGCGCCCGGTTTTATATCTTACCAACAATTTTCGACGCGTGTACGGTTCGGTCCTGCCCCGGGATTATCCGGTGTGGATGAGCGACGTCCGTCAAAATCCCGATTACATACACTGGCAGTTCTGGCAACATTCTATCCGGGCATCGGTTGCGGGCATCCCCGGGGAAGCGGATGTGAATGTTTTTCACGGCAGTTCGGATCAATTTAAGACTTTCATTCAAAGCGGCGGGCGCATAGAATCGTCCGGATCAACAGACGCATCGAACCGGTTAAGCATTCATTGGCAACGACTGAATCTGCGCCTGGCCTGGAACAATCTGCGGCCCGATACCTCCAAAACAGACCTGGAAGTGGACCCGGAATCCACAAAGCAACGACTGGCGTATTAAATCGATTGTCGCCGATTGATCATGGCGACCCGGAGGCTGTCCTTACACCGGATGAATATTTACAGGATTTTTAATTGCCCCGCTACCGCGCATAGCATACAACAGAACCGGCGGCAGGCCTCCCGATATGCAGCTCAGACAGAACGCGTTGTTTCTTATGCCCGGAATAATCCTGAGCATTGTTTTATTTATGACCTGCGCCCGAACAGAACAGGCACCCGCACAAATGAATGAATGGCAAATGTTGGTATGTGATCGGCTGGCCGAGGTCCAATTCGAACAGCTGGTTCCCGGCTCCCGCGCCTATCGTCCCCGGGTGATTCTAAAACAACCCGCCGATTTAGAATCCTTTTGTGCAGCCATCCAGGCAGGCGCGCCGGATTACACGTCCTCACTTTCCCGCCAACAACCATGGGCGTGGGTCGGTTTTTTTGCGGCGGACGGAAACCAATTAGCGAGTATTACCCTGCTCAATCGCAATGATCCCGCCTATCTGATGTTGGCCGCTTCCGGTTCGCGCTATCTGACTGCGTCTGAAACAGAGACCGTTATCGATTTAATTAAACACTTTGATCCCCTGTCGTGAAGCTGCCCGTCTGCATAGCTGCATTCGATTTCTTATCGTGATTGAGTCGGATATAAGTTAACGAGAACATTTGCTTTTCAGTTAAAGAGCGATTTATGTATTATTTCAGCTTATATAAGATTTGCAATGAGTACTACCTGAAGAATACCTCACGATAACTTACTCAAAAATGCGTCACAATGGATACGCTTATTTTCCGCCGCCCGATTTCTGCGCGCTGCCATCGGTAATATGGAAGTGCAAATCGACCGGCAACAGTTTCGGAAAGATGGCGATCATCAGCGCACCGGCCACGTACATCCACAATC
>JAGRMX010000239.1 GCA_020441025.1 Leptospiraceae bacterium | reverse complement strand
TCAGTTCCGATCCCCAATGGATCTTTGTGTTTCTGTTGATGGCCGGCATCGGGGCTGGTTTGATGTTCGTACCGTCCATGATGATGGCGGCCCGCATGGCGCCCGTCGGCTACAACGCTACGGTCATGTCCGGCTTTATGGGCAGCGGCTCGCTGGGGTTTATGCTCGGACCGCTGGCGGCCATCGCACTTTCGCGGCTCTATTCCAGCGTACAGGATTCTTTTCCATTTTTCTGGCTGACGGCAGGTTTCGGCGGATTGGAAATCTTTCTGGTCCTGGCTACCATCCCGTTATATGACCGACTCCAGCGATTGATGCGAGCCCGTTCCGGCACGACCAACACGGCGCATTCATAGAGCGAGATGAATGTAATTCATAAGCCATCTCTAATCTATAATTACTCAGTACGCGCGCTGTTTATTTTGAGCGATAACCAGAATTTACGCAATGTTTTTGAGCGGCAATGATCAACGTCGATGCATGTTGCATACGCGATCATTATTTGCGAAGCGCGATATTCATCAGCGCAGATTCTTTCCGATGATGTCAATTTTAAGCGCACGTACTTTGCATTTTCTGAAGGCGATTCCTACGGCACCGTCAACATGGTATGCACATGTTTGATCTGATCCGCGACCCAATTCTGATCATGTCCCAGTTCCCCGGCGGCCAGTTGGGCGATGTCCTTCAACAAATGGTCGTCCGGCATACCGAGCGTACCGAATCCGGTGCGGCGCAACAGAATGTCTTCCAACGTGCGCGCCATCTCACGACGGATGCTGAACACTACCTCCGCCAGTATCTCACCGTCCGCATTGCGCGGACGCGCCCAGGTCGGGTTTTCTTTTGCAATTTCCAGGATATTCTGAAAATCGGTACCGTAGTTGCGGGCAATAAAATCGCGTGTTTCCGCGCTCACGTCGGGATACTTTTCGGCCACGTGTTCCAGAAAGCCGGACATACTCGGAATCTCACATCCAAACAGCGGCTTGCGGGCCGTATTGTACCGGGCGCCATGCGATTGCACGCCCATGGCATCCAGCTTTTTCCGGGCCAGTTTCAACACGTTCACCGCCAGATTGCGACTGGTGGTATACTTGCCGCCCTCGACGGTCAGCACGCCTTCCATACCCAGTTCCGCGCTGTCCAGGATCTCATATTTACGCGACGATTTGTAAGAACTCTTCGCGGTGGTATCCGTCAGGGGACGCAGGCCGCCGTACGTATGCACAATGTCTTGATGACGTACGGTGTCCGCACCCAGGGTATCATTGATTTCTTTTAAGAATTCATCCACGCTCTCGCGAGTGACACGGTACTCGTCGGGCTTACCGGTGTACTCCCGGTCCGTCGTTCCGATCAGAGTATGATTGCGCCAGGGTACCAGAAAGAAGTGGCGGCCTTCCGGCGTTATCAACGCCACCGCATGGTCCTTCACCAGAGGCCGATTCACAATAATATGAATGCCTTCCGAGGTCCGCAGGTGCGATTCCACATTCTCGCCGGCCATACGCCGCAACATATGCTCCGCCCAGGGACCGCCGCTGTTGATCAACAGGCGACCATACACCCGGACATCCGATCCGCCGCGCAAATGGTCCCGCACGACAACGCCCCGGATTTGATTACCTTCCCGGATAAAATCGCTTACTTCGGCGTAATTAGCGACGCGCGCTCCGTGATACTCGGCCGATTTGATGAAGGCCAGCGTCAATCGTTCCGGAAAAATGCTCTGGCAGTCGTAGTATACCGCGGCGCCGGTCAGTCCATCCGTCGGTAAAATCGATTCCTGTGCCCGGGCTTTCGCCGCCGACAGACTCTGGTGTAGAGGAATGCGTTTGGATCGCAAACGGGTCCAGCCCTTATCAAACGATAGCAAATCGTACAGGATCATGCCCATTTTAATAACCCAGCGATTGCTCATCAGATGGCCCTTATAATTGGGAATCATAAACGGCAGGGGATACACATAGTTTGGCGCAATATCCTCGAGGATGCGTCTTTCCCGCAGCGACTCCCGCACGAGCCCGAACTCCAGATTATTCAGATAGCGCAGGCCGCCGTGAATCATCTTGGACGTTGCGGCGGATGTGGCCCAGCCGAAGTCTTTCTTTTCCAGCAGACACACCCGGTAACCGTGCGCGGCCGCCTCATAGGCGACGGCGGCGCCGGTAATACCGCCCCCCAGCACAATAATGTCAAAGTCCGGATTCTGTGACGCATCCGGAGCAGGTTGATAATCTTCAATAAAGCGTTTCATAACGACCACCTATAACATAAGACGACCCAACTATTCAGCCCGCCGTACACCGACGGCGAATTTCATTCATCCGGACCCGGGAATTCCGATTCATACAGCATTTCACACACCCGAATTCGATACTCCCGATACCAATGTGCTATGCCCTTTTTCTGTGCGTCAATGTGCGCGGGCTGTGCTCGCCAGGCCCGCACGGCATCCAACGACTCCCAGTAGCTGACCGTTATGCCCCGACCGGAGGAATCGCGCACGCTTTCCACCCCCAGAAATCCCGGTTGTTCGGCGGCCATTCGCTCCATGCGCTCGGCCATTGTGGCGTAGCCTTCCGGGTCGTCGGTAGAACGTAGTGAACTGAAGATTACGGCAATGCAGCGGCGCATGCGATGCATTCCATCAATGAGCCGGACATGTCCATTACTAAAAAAAACTTACATCTTTGCCCGATACGACTGATTTCGGACGACCGGATCGCCCTGACACGATGTTCAGGCGACGTTTTATTGCAATGCGGCTATTACATTCGGATTTCGGGCGGGCCGCTCAGTAAGACACGGTTGAATTGTGCATAGCGTTTAATAAATACCGACCTGAAGTTCGGAAAACCAGGTTATGAAGCGCTCAACGTCCGGGCCGCGAAATATAGAACCATGTTGCGGACAGATCATATCAATGTCCATGTTGGCCACGGTATTGCACCAGTTGCGCCGCGCTTCATTGGAGCCCATCCAGCGACGATGAAATCCTTCCATAAAACGAATATGTTCCTGAAAATCGGAAACATATAGTTCGTTCGATTCGCCTTCCGGTAACAACGCCGCCCCCACGTCTCCGGTGAATAGTATCTTCGCAACCGGATCGTACAGATGAAAGTTGCCGGACGAATGTAGATAGTGCGCCGGTACGGCTCTTAGCTTAATGTTACCGAGAGAGATGTCCATGCCTTTATCATCTATATCGATAAAGGTGTTATTGTCGCCGCCGAAGTGCGGAACGAAAGTATTCCATAGCCAGCTCAAGTAGCATTTGATCTCGGGCTTGACTTCCAACCATAAATTCAAACTGGAAATTATATCCGGGTCCTGATGAGAGGCGAAGATATAACGAATATGATCGGGATTGATATGCTGACCCAGAGTCGCGAATACTACCGGAAAAATTTCCATGCCGCCCGGATCGGTAAGCATAATCTGATCACCGGAACGAATCACATATTCGTTGGTGTCGATCAGGTATCCGGGTTTTTCGGGATCACGCGCAATCACCGCCCAGGAATGATCGCCCTCTTCAAAAATGGTTTCAAATTTTTTCATATCTACTTCGGTCTAATTTTATTCCGGCCTTTCGCCGAATTTACGGTCAAGATTTCTTTTATCCGTTTGCCTGCAGGGCGAATTGTTTTTCAATACTCTTGAGTGTTTTCATAATTTGCTCAAAATTATCTTCAATGCGTTGCAGGAACTCCTGATACTCACTGCCGCCTTCGGAATAAGACGATTCAATTTTCGCTCTGAGAGAAATTATCTTACTCTGCAAACACTGCTTCAACGTATTCCGAACGGATAGCAGAAAATGTTTCTTGGTCAGCCGATGATCGCGCTGGGCCCGGGAAAAACGACGGTCCGCTTCGGCATGCCATCGCGTTATCTGCTCATTATCTCCCGCCAGACTGCACCCGCGCACAAACAAACGGTAGCGATGCTCGTAACGCACCAATTCGCTGTACGCAATCAGATTACGCTCAATACGACTGCTTAAATCGGCCGTGGTCTGATCAAAAAACTTACTGAAGCCCACCAGTTCACTGACGGCCACCGAAAAACCGCGGCCGCGTTCATCGCCCCGACTGGCGGCAAACAGCGCATTCAGAGCGTCCAGTTTAATGGCGTACGACAGGTCCAGGCTGTTCTTGATCGATTCATTAGCCTGAATAATTTTTATAAATTCGCTCACTCATCTCTCTCCGGCAGACACATTCGGTCTGACCGCCAGTTTTTTGTTTTCACATTTGATGGCCGTCCGGTTAATCTACTTTGCGCCGCCTGCAATTCCCCACAAACCGCTATCAGCAGGCAGGGTACCGCATTTTGGAGGTCGCATAATCTTTTATAACCGGTTATTCATTTGTCGGATGTCAGTCGGTTTCAGATTACGCATTCTGACACCCCAACTCCCCATTTAGACGAAGATTGTTGTTATACGGACCGGGCAAATGCATCCGGCAAGCGTAAAAACAGCATAATCGCTTAACGAAAAACAGGTATGGACAATACCGGACTGTGGCAGCGCAATTCGGTTTCATTTCCGGACCCGATCCAGTTGAAACCGGGTGCAAAGACCCCCCGGTAAGCAATCAACAGTACTCCGGTTGCGATTAAGAGCGTGGCGGATGCCATCCGTAACACCTGACGACGCCGGGGATTCATCAGATTGACCAGCTTTTGGCTCAGTATCGTGATCAACACGGCGCCCGGAATGGTTCCCAACACGAATCCACCGGCCAGCAAGGCTCCATCACCCGGAGTCCCTGTGCCGGCGGCCAGGGTCCAGACCGGAAACAATACGCCACAGGGCAATAGGGCCGAAACCAGACCGCCGAAGAACACCAGACCATGCAGGGTTTGGGCCTGTTCCCGCACTCGCCCGAGATGGCGCGCCAACCATGCGGAGTACCGGTTTTGCAACGCGTTGCTGTAGCCTGAAAGCACGATAATTCCGTACAGCACCACGACTCCGCCGGAAACAAACAGGGAAAGATTTTGAATGGTAAATAAAACTCCCAGGCGATCCAGGGACATGCCGATAGTCCCCAGCAATGCCCCCATCAAAGTATAGCCGCCCAGCCGGCCGGTGTGATAAAGAACACCGCGCCGACTGAAAATGACAAACAGGGGCCCGCACATAACGGCGCAATGGGGTAAAGCGAAGAGACCCGCCAGGAAACTACTGAACGCTATGTAATAGCCGGAAAAATCACCAGTCATGGAAATCCATTGTTAAATGCGCAAGCCGCCGCAGTAGTCTTAACCTTGCCGGCAATGCCGACTATATCGGTCGCCATAGGGACGCGGGGTGCGACAATATTAGAATTGGACGAAATCATTTTGCGTGCGATTCATCCGGATTATCCCGAATTTCATCATCGTCATCGTACAGAATGCGATGCGCCGGCGCTTCCATATTTTCGAACTGCCCCGTTTTCCAGGCCCAGTAGAATAGACCCAGAAAAACCAACCCCACGCCGGTTGCGACCAACAATAAAAATACTATCGCTTCCATTTTAAGACTCTCCGTTGAAATCCCGCCGGGTACCCCGTACACGGAACATGGATGATGATGCGATTACCAGTAGAGAACTGGAAGCCATAGCCAGCGCGCACCATATGGGCAACAGATAACCCGCCATGGCCAGGGGAATCATAATCGCGTTATAGAAAAAAGAAATCCCGAAATTAATCCGCACAACCCGTAATGCCCGACGCGCCAGGCGCAGGGCGCCCACAATATCCATGGGACGATTATTTAAGAGGATTA